>JABMQM010000190.1 GCA_013203195.1 Desulfobacteraceae bacterium
GCATTACTTATTAATTTCCCTTCAGGATGAGTTGCTATCAGCGGTATTTTATTTTCAGCAATGCTTCCCCTGGAATGGCAGCTGCGGCACAAAGCATCCATTACGCTTTCCTCTTTAGAAATCGGGCCATATGGCCTGGCCCACAGTTGCAGCTTGTTGAAGCTGTTGTGGACCAGGTGGCAGGCTCCGCACGGGCCGGACTCCTTGACGGTCTGGCCCAGTAAATTTGTCGCCTGCGGGGCGGTTACATTAAGGTCGTGCTTGGTTCCGTCAACAAGGGCTTTGCCAGGGTGACAGGCTTTACAAAGGTCTGAAGACGGAAAATTCGCTTTTCTTAAAAAACTTGTGGTGGTGTCTCCCTCGATATTTTTGAACGTGTAATTTGAAATCGGTCCGTATTTTTCAGGAGCCCAGCTATGGGGCTCATGACAGGTAAGACAAACAATTCTCTCATCAGGCGATCTATTCAAATCGCCGTCATAGAGAGGAAGGATTGTAATGTCCTTTTGTTTGTCGGAAGTCAAATCTGCTGTTTTAAATGCTATATCAACAGGGTGATAATTGTCGCCGATAAGTTTTGCTTTGGCGGCCCCGCTTTTATTGTGACACCCGCTACACAATTGGGTGACAAAATCTTTCTCCCCGGCAAGTCGTTTGGCCCACAGCCGTTTGCCGGCGGCATTATGGGGTATATGACATGCGCCGCAGGGTCCTGAGACGCCGGTGGTAAATCCCTGCAAGTTTTTTTCATCCGGTGCGGTTACATCGAGGTTATGGTCGGAATTCATCAATTGTTTCTTATCGGTATGACACTCTATGCACAGAGGCGATAACGGACTGTTCGATATCCTTAAGAAACTGTTGGAAGCGTCTCCCTCAAAATGTTTAGTGCTAATATCAGCCGTAGAGTTTGGCGCCCACCTGTGGACATCATGGCAGGTTAGACATTGAACCCTGCCGGCGGGATTCCTTTTTAAGCCTGCTGAAAACAGCGGCAGCTTGCGCGGGCTCGCTGTTTTTGCAGAAGACAAAACATTGACCGGGTGTGAGTAATCGCCGATGCGTTTTGTCTTGTAACCGGTCTCTTTGCCATGGCATGTCAAACACATCTGCGAGGCAAGATCGCCGGGGCCCGGATGTCGAGCCCACAACTTTTTGCCGACTGCGTTGTGCGGCGTATGGCAGGCTCCGCAGGGGCCTGACTCGGAAGCTTGCTGCTGCTTACTGTTTTTCTCATCAGGCAGCGATAAGCGCAGATCATGCTTTGTGCCGATTAAATCTTTTTGAAAAGTATGACATGCGGTACAGAGTTTTGAACTTTTGTTATCAACAACGGCTATTTTATCTCCCTGGGCTCCGTGAACTTTGTGGCAGGACTGGCAGATTATCTTATTTTTTTCCTGCCCCGGCACGCTGCCCAGTTCAAACAGTGTCTCAGGCAATTTAAAGGCCGCTTTTTTTAGAGGGTGGCCGTTGCTGCGCAGGTAGTCAGCCTCATTTGTGTGGCACCTTTTACATAAGCTTGAATCAACATTTTTTTTCCTGAAAAAAGAAGTCATGCCCCCGCGGCTTCCGTCAGCGGCGGCGCCGACTCCATGGGCCGAGTGACAGGTTCCGCAGTAGATTTCACTTCTGCTGCTTAAAGGAAGGTCTGCTGGAACGGTAACATTATTGGAAGGTTTTACAAATGTCTTGTGCTGATTGTATTTCCAGACCACATAGCGTGAGTCGTTGACATAACCGTCGTGACAGCTGTAACAGATCTCTTCCGAACTCACCACTCCCTGGGTATCTTTCATGAGGACGTTTCCGGGCTGCCACTCAATCAGGGTTTGCTTATCCGTCCTAAAATCGTTCAGCCACATGACATGACAAATCGCGCAGTCCCTCTTCGAAGACATCTCGACGGCAGAAACGGTTGCAGTACTAATAAGGACGGCAAAGATTACAAATATGTATACACACGGGGTTGCTCTAGTCATTGAATTTAAATACTAAAAAGGTTATCTGCTATTGGAGCAATTTTAATACACTTATCTTGTTGCTCCTCATCTCTACCACCCGGAGTATTTTGTGCTTATCATCTACTGCGATTCCGACAGGGGTAATAAAGCGCCTATTTTTACCATTCTCACAAACAACCCCTATAAAGCGTCCCAAATTGGAAAACACCTGAATAAATCCCATATAACTGTCGGTGACAAAAACCCTGTTGTTTTTATCGACGGCAACTCCCTTGGGTCTGAAGAGCTTGCCCGGCAGCACACCCCAAGAGCCGATGGCAGCAATAAAATTTCCGAACGGATCAAATTTTTGGACCCTGGTGTTGATTACATCGACGACAAAGACCTCGTTGTATTCATTTATCGCCAGAATGCCCGGGTACCTGAACTCTCCGGGCCCTTCCCCGAATTTCCCCCACTCAAATTCAAAAGTCCCGCTTTGCTTATACACTTTAATCTTATGGTTATCATTATCGGATATGTATAAATAATCTTTTAGTTTAGAAACAAGCACATCCACCGGATCCGAAGGTTTTTCTTTAGAACCGGACTTCACTGTGAACATATATTTAAAATCACCTTTTAAATTGAAAACCTGGATCCTGTGATTGCCTGAATCGGCGATAAATACTCTACCGTCATCCGAGATATCAATTCCCAATGGATATTTGAATTCACCTTTTTTGTCACCTTTTTTCCCAAACTCAAACTTGCGTCTGCCTTTGCTGTCAACAACCAGTATTCTATTGTTGACACCATCCACTAAATACACGTCACCGTTGGGTCCTACTGAGATATCACTTGGCTGGTCGGCGCCCGGAGTTACGTCGAACTGAAATTTGCTGTGAATACATTCTTGAGAATATGAGACAGACGGAATGGCCGCAATAGAAAGAATCACGATAAGGCAGATAAAAATGTGCTTTGCTCTAAATAAAAAGTGACCCCTATAGTCTGGGTTTCCCGGCATCTTTGGCTTTAGAATCTTCAGGTTTAGATTCTTGAAATAGGTTCGGCAGGTAAAATTCTTCATACTTGGTAATCATACCCTTTATATTCAGCTGCTCAAGATCTACAATCCTGTTTTCAGAAAATCTCAGTTTTTCAAAATCCAGCAACCCTTCTTTACTGTGGCATATTTTGCAATCATGCCCTTTGGGTTTGATATTGACATGAAATTTCTTTTTGACACTATCTCTTTGTTCAGGAGTGAGCTTATCTCTTACTTTCATATAATCCAGGGCCAACGGCGCATCTTGTATCTGAAGGGTTGACTCCAGTTTATCTTTGTTTATAAAAAAAGCTGCTATTTTGGAAATTAGATCGTCAACTTCTACAAGATTTCCTGTCTCAGGGTCATAACTTGTCCCAAAAAAAGGTCCTTGAGGATCATCGTCAAAAGGATTGTACCATTTATAAACGATCCTGGCCCCCTCTTTTTCTTTGATATGACAGGTTTCACATACGAAATACTGGGTATGCATGTTTAAAAGTGACCTGACTTTCTTGCTTTTACTGTGGGGATAGTCAGAGTGACAAATAAAACATACCGGGCGCTCATTTTCGGCAAGCTGCGGGAATGGAGTAATATTGTGAAAATGCCGGTGGATCTCCAACTCTTCAAGACGCCGGGCCTCTTCCAAAATTGCCGATGCATGTTTCTTTTCATATTTAGCTTTTAAAGGCGCTGCAATAGCGGGACCATGCGGAGACAAGGCAAAATGATACACGACCCCGGCAAGAATGGCAAGCATGGTTATCAGCATAGCAATAAAGATCAAATAGACGTATACGGGGTGATCTAATCTTTCGGGTTCTCCAGGCATTTTAGTCCCCTAATGGTAAAATTCAGGTATTTCGCGGCATTTTTTTTATGATCACGAAAACACCAAGGTAATCAAGAGTGAGCAGTCATCAGTGTGAAGTGATCAGTAAGGAAAACTGATTACTGACATCTGTGTCTTTGTGGCAACTATTTTACTGTTCAAGCTCTTTTTCTGCTACAGGGTTGCCGGTAGTTTCTAAAGAATACGGGACCGGCGTTTCTTCTTCAGCGTAAAATCCTTTTTCCTTTAACAGTGCTCGCATGTATTTCTTTTCTGCGGGTATCTCATTGAGATTGTTGATGTATTCGAGAAAATGCTCCTCTATTTGATGCTCCCTGGTTATCCTGCCGGTTATAAAGGTCCATTGAGCCGGAAATCTACCCGGCACAAGATGAACATTGGACAAGTGCCAGAACGCCAAAACAAGCAGCGCCATAATGGCCTCATCAACGTGCATCAATCTTGCAAAATCCTGGAAAAAAGCCGGCAGGGGCCAGAAATTGGCAATGGTTTCAGACAAAATTTTAACCAGCCCATCAGGAAATATTCCTGTCACGAGGTCAGGCCATAACTGCGCGGTTATTTCAGGGAATAACAGGGTTGCCCCTGCTGATATCAAAACCGTATTGCCCCACAAAATGGCCAAATAATGCATTTTTTGCTTGTACATGAATTTTTCCATCTTCGGCCGATACGGCTCGCGCCCCAAAAAGTATTTAATGTCGTGGATTAAGTCAAAAAGGTCTTTGAGCCTGGGGATCTGGCTTCTTTTGTAATCAAATTTACCTCTTATAATTTTATGAATAGTTCCCCCGATTATGTAAATTAGGTGATATGCGGATGCAAAAACCATAACTGATGCCGCAATTCTGTGAATAAGCCTGGCAATGTCGGCACCGCCAAAAACAGACAGTACATAAGGTGACCAAAAAACATCACTGAAATATAACGGCAGGCCGGTCGACGCCAGGACAAGAAAGGTGGCGAAGGCCAGAAAATGCTGAATGACGATGTGGATGGTGTAGCGTGGCAGGTCGCCGAAGGGGTTCGACTTTACATTTCGATAAATGTCCCTTGGGATGGCACCCACTTCTGCAACATACGTAAAATAGTCGTCTTCAGCAGCAATCTTTTTAGCGGAAATTGCAATCGACTCAGAAGATACTGGTATAGACACCGACATTTAGCCTCCTATGACCGTTTTGTTTCAGGCGTGCGTTTCGATTTTCCACGCCAGGTTGTGCCGCGCCTTATCTGCCATTTTAAACCGTCCTTTTTGCGTCCGCAAGTCTCCAGCAGCAAAAGACCCAGAAGACTGAATACAGTACCGTATAATGCCAGATGAAGGGAAGTTCTTATAAAATATAACGCTGGTTTTTCCTTTCTGGTAATGTCGGAATGAACGGCAATCTGTATAAACCTTTTATTCGTTTTTACATGGCATTGTTTGCAGGTTGTCTGGAGGTTGTCTTTATGAACCGTAGCTTTTTCTTCATCTTTTTTGTAAATATCATGAAGAGCACTGGTAGCATGGCAGCTGACACAATCAGCGGCTTCCTGAGAACCCAGCATCACAGCCTGACCGTGGATCGAGCGGTTATACGTTTTAACTGCCGTCAAGCTCACATCTGAGGCTTTCAATTTTTGCATCAGTTCCATATCCTGATGGCACTTTGCACATAACCTTACAATCTGCTGAGGCGAACGCGAAGTTTTGTGCCTCAGACGATGAGTGATATGCTGGTATGCCTGGGTTACCCCTTTTTGCTCATGGCAGTTTTGGCAGCGAAGCAAAGTCTCTTCAAAGGCAATGCGTTTTTCATCAACCCTTTCGTACAGCGGATTAAAATGGCAATACTTGCAATACGGCTTTGCTTGCTTTAACTCCGGAGAGTCCTCCGGTTTTATCCCGTGCACGCTTTGGTTATATGTTTCTATTATTTTTTGATGGGAAAAGTTCTCGTCGGAAAAAGGCGGCTTGACGTGGCACTGATTGGCACAATTGACCTCTTCCGTTACCGGGTCATGGGGCAGTTTGGTAATATAGGTATGGCAGTCCCGGCAGGGAACATTGCGATGGACACTTCGGGCGTAGGTATTTTCATTAACATTATAATTTATTTTTTTACCGTCTTCATCAATGCGGCCCACAAAGCGATATTTGTGGCACATGATACAGTTTTCCTTGTCCGCAGCCTCAGCGAACAAGCCGGCGGTTAGAACAATAAATACAACTGCGGCTTTAAGGCATGCTGCCAGATAAGTTTTTGATGCCTTCAAGTTCTTCTCTCCTCACTTCTAAGAGCCATTTATGGATGGAAACTACCTAAGATTGCGAACATATCAACATGATTCTGAGACGCAATTACCATACCAAACGAGATTTAATTCATATTTTTTTTGAAAATACTTTTAACCCACTGTTATTATAAAAAAATAGGCTATATCTGACTGCCGCTGCTATCCCAGGGGGCCGGGAATTTTTATGGAAATAAGGAAGAACTGCTGACCGGGCCGCCCTTTGCCTGGTGATATCACCATTAAACTGGTGATATCGCCAGGCATTCCCAAATAAACTTAAATATAAGATGCTTACCAATTGCAGAGGATAAATTGCTCTCACGGAAATATAGATTGAAAGATAAACAGCCAAATCTAAATCTGATGAAATCGCCGACGGACATGGTGGTTCCACCAGATTTTTACTAATAAAAAATACAATAAAGACTTATCAATTATTTAACAACTTGTTTTTATAGATCTATCCATAACAAAGTCGTTTTGGCATGTTCATTGCTATCCCTATATAATTACTAATAAGTTCGAAGTGACTATATCTGGTTAGCCGGTTAGCCCGTTGTCCAGTATTAAGTTACGGGCTAACCCCGCATGCTGCGGGACAGGCTGGGCATAACGGGCCAACGGGCACAGCCTTTTTTAACTTTAGCTCACTTCGTTCGACCTGAGGCTCTCGACAGGTTAGTTCACTTCAAACCCTGGACCAGACCGATCACCAATACGCTTTACTCAAAAAGCCAGGTTTTGAATGACGATAGCCTATATTATATATATGTTCGAGTCGCGCCAGGGCGGGCTTTAGGCACTTTTAAGGTTTTTGATCCCCATAAAAAATATCAAAGGCGTTTAACATTATGGTTTTAAAACGATTTTGTAGATTCTTTTTATTTGGCAGCGTGTTATTTTTGCTGAGCTTTTTTCTCATGCCGATCGATTCTTTTGCTGCTGATATCGGCAACTGTCTTTTATGCCATAAATATCCCGGCCTCAGCCGGATTGACGAAAACGGTAAGTTCAGGCTCCTTTTTGTCAATGAACCGATTTTTAATAACAGTGTGCATGCCAAGGTAAAATGTGAGGGCTGCCACACGGACATCAAAAAGATTCCCCATGATACTGCTAAAAAAGTCGACTGCCTGACCGAGTGCCATATTAAGGAGCCGTCAAGTGAACAACAGTTTTCACACCAGGAGGTGGCCGGCTTTTTAACCAAAAGTGTGCATACCAAATTAGATAAGGAACAGAACCCCAAGCAATATGTAGAAGACATGCCTTACTGCAAGGATTGTCATGACAACCCCCTCTACCGGCCACTCTCTTTCTTCAAAAGGGTACGCCCGGGCATTTCCGAGACGGCCCTGGGCCGTTGCAGGGTTTGTCATAAAAAGGATGAATTTATTTTCAGGTTCTACAACCATGTTACCACCAGATTGCACAAGATCAGGAGCCCTAAAAATATCGCCGAAATGTGCGGGCGCTGCCATGATGATGCTCAATTAGTGGCCCGACATAATTTGTCCACCAAAGCGGTATTTTCATACGGAGAGACCTATCACGGCAAAGCCGCCGCCTTTCTTGATGAACGCATCCCCGACTGTCTCGACTGCCACGTTAACAGGGGGGAATCCGTACACCAGATGTTGAGCCATACAGACCCATTGTCGGTAACCCATGAAAACAATAAAGCCGGCATATGCAACAGTATCGAATGTCATCCAAAAGCATCCCCTAAGCTTGCCAGTTACAAGGTTCACCCGGAGTTCGATTTAAAGCAGAGCCCGTCACAATACTATTTCAGAGTATTTTTTATCACCTTGACCGGCGGCACCCTGCTGCCGCTGATGGGCATCATATTTTTCGATTTAATCAGAAGATTATTCCCGAATGTAACCATCCGGCGGAGAAAATAAATCCATGAACAAAAGCAAAAAAAACATCATCAGGATAAAAAACGGCCAAAAATACTTTTTCAGATTTTCAGTTAATCAGAGGATTCAGCATTTTATTCTGGCGACATGCGTCATTGTCCTGGCATTAACCGGTTTCCCGCTGAAGTTCCATGACGCTTTCTGGGCCCACCGACTTTATGCTCTGTTCGGAGGAATAAAAGCCGCCCCCATTGTCCACAAGACCGCCGGTGTCGTCATGCTGCTGCTGTTTGTCTATCACTGTATTTATACTTGCTATCATGCCTATGTCGGACAAATTATCCCGCTGAAGGAAAAAGAAGGCTTAAGTGTCGGCAAACTGGTAAAAGTAGTGCTGTCTCACCCCTTTATACCGAATCTCAAGGATGTCAGAGACATTATCGGACTTTTAAAATATTTATTCTTTTTGTCGGACAAGCGCCCTGATGGTACTGAATGGACCTGGAAGGAAAAGATGGATTTTTGGGGACCTTTCTGGGGTATTCCCGTACTGGGCATATCAGGTCTTATTATGTGGAACAAGGAGCTTGCCACTCAATTAATACCCGGAGAAGTCATCAATTTTTGTTTAATTGCGCACAGCGATGAAGCCCTTTTGGCGGCGCTGTTTTTATTTATCTGGCACTGGTACAATGTTCATTTCTCAACCTCTGTTTTTCCCATGGGAACCGTGTTTATAACGGGGTATTTACAAGAAGAGCTGATGGTGGAAGAACATTACCAATACTATAAAGAGGTAATGAAAGAAGCCGGGCTTGAGCATGAGATTCTCCCGCCTCATGGTCCCCACGCGCATGAGCATGTGGAAGGAGGATCTGTGGCATGAAAAAGTTGATCACTAAACTGTACATTTTGGGGTTCATGGTTCTGACGCTGTTTTTTATGCACATTATCTGGAAGGTGACTTTCGGGCACCTGTTTGAGGAGAATCATTTCCGAAATAAAATTGTGGCCATAGCCAGCATGAACAATAAGAAAGAAAACAAGCCCAAGCAAGAAGCCTCCTTTCAGGAAGCCATCCTTGAAGGCGAAGAGCGGGTTAAACATTACCTGGGGTACAGAATCCTGGACGAAGTTAGATTAAAGGATCACTTCCACCACATTGATTTTGATTTCAAGCCGGACAAGAGGTCCTACTGCATCGCCTGCCATGGCGATATGCCCCACGGCAAAGTTAAGGAGTTAAGAGCATTCGGGAATATGCACGCCTCTTACATCGCCTGCCAGACATGCCACGTCAGGCTCGAAGGAGACGCAAAAACAGGCGTCTTCAAATGGTATCACAGAGTAACCGGTGAAATCGTTTCCAGCCCTGTCAAGGAAGGTGTGTTCCCCGGGGCGTATGAAAGCAAAATTATTCCATTTGAGCGCCTAAACGGAAAGCTTCAGAGAATCGACACCCAGGAAAAAATAGATTTTGCAAAAGAATACAGCACACTGGAAAAAACACTTTCAGATATCCAAAAGTCCAAGGCCCAAAAAATTATCCATAAAATCGTTAGTAAAAAACCATATATGTGCGAGGACTGTCATCAGGTAGAGGCTTCGGTGCTGCCGTTTGAGGACTTGGGATACCCGAAAAGGCGCATAGATGCTTTTGTAAGTACGGAAGTTGTCGGTATGACAAGAAATTACACCAAATTCTATATGCCCAGGATACTGCAACCCGGCGTTGGGGGTGAAGGTGAAAAGCCGGCAAATGCAAGTTGATATAGAATAAATAAA
>JABMQM010000019.1 GCA_013203195.1 Desulfobacteraceae bacterium
CCAGGTCAGGAGCCCTGAAATTAGGGTTTATAGCAATTGCCGCAAAGAGACCAAGGCACAAAGATAGAATATCAAATATATCCTTTGTGCCTTGGTGGCACTTTTTTTTGGTTCCCGCTTGTCCGGGTTGGGGTTTAGGAAGGTATGTTCCTTAAAATATTACCGCTTTGCCGCAGACACCAACGTCTATAATTATCAAACAAAAGAACTTGCAGCCCTAATACGAAAAAGATGATATCCCGCACCAGTAATTGTCCGACTGTATAAGTATGTCCGCCCTCACCAAAGGAAAAACAGCCGCAGTCGAATTGCTGCCCCCGTATCAGATTAATGGAAAGAGCGATAATAAACCCCAGCAGCATTCCATTAATAATTATTGCGGCTGAACGGGGGTAAATACCAAAGATCAATGCAAGGCCTGAGAATAATTCCAAAAATGGTAAAACAATGGCGATAATGTTGATGAAAATGTCCGGGAAAAGATAGTAGCCGTATATGATTTTAGCAAAATGTGCCGGAGAAACGATTTTATAATAACTGGCATACAGAAAAATAATGCCTAAAAACCAACGCACAGACAACTCTAACCAGCTGTTATTCAGCATTTTATTTATATAAGGCAACATAAATAATAGAATTCATTCTAGAATTGAGTTCAACTCAATTGGGGTACTATTCAAGCGGATAACCCGCCTCTTTCCAGCCGGGATAGCCGTCTATGAAAACGCTGATATTGGTATAACCCTCTGCAAAAAGATTTTGGGCCAGTTGATGGCTGTCATCACACTCTCTGCCCGAACAATAGGTAACGATGTATACTGAAAGCGGATATGCTGCTTTAAATTTGTCAATATAGGCATCGTAGAGGTCCACGGGCATGGATACCGCCCCTTTTATGTGACCTTTATCAAAAAACTCCTCAGCGCGGGCATCGACAAAAACAGCACTACCGCTGTCATAAATCTGTTTTGCAGCCACCACATTTTCGATTTCAAGTTCATGGACAACGACATTTTCTTTGGATTTTGCAGAAATAACGCCTTTTGAGGTGTCCCAGTTACCGAGCAAGGCGATGCCTCTGGGAGAGAAAAAGTTTACCGTAAATGCAGCAAACAGCGAAATGCTTAGCAGGACAAGCAATTCTTTGGCGATCTCTTTAATAGGCATAATAGAAGAATATCATAAATATTCAGGTGGCTCAATTAGTAATAAATTTAAAAATTGAATAAGGCTTGTTTCATAATTTATTCCATGTTATCTGAAAACTTTTAAAGATGCGCTAGAATTTAATGAAAGTTATATTTATAGAATATTATTAGTGGGAAAGCTCGGAAGGAGGAAGTGAAATGGCTCAGATGAATAAGGTTGCAGCTCTAATTCTTGTGTTAATAGTGGGGTCCTTTGTTCAGGTGTTGTTTTCTTTTGCCGACGGCCAGGAAACACCCGGCAGGGCGGTGGCTGAATTTAGCAAAGCCTATTTTAAGGTAGACCAATCAATGGGTGCAAGAATTTGCGCTGAACGGTTGACATCCGGCGATGTTGATCTTGTGGACAAATATATTAATCTGACCGCTCAAAAGGCAAAAGATCAGGGCTTTAAAACCGATTTCATGAAGCATAAGCTTTACAATATTGAAATCGAAACCCTATCTCAAAGCGCTGCCAACGCCCAGGTCCAAATAAAAGGCAAAAGCAGAGTTGCTATAAATCCTGTTTATCCGTTTGTTACCAAATTATTTAACCTCGGCGCAACTTACGAGGTTGATGAGACAATTAATGTTGTCAAGGAAGACGGGAAATGGAAGGTATGCGGCAATTTTTTCTCTTTTCCTGTAAACTAAGCCTGTTTTCCGAATCATAATAGCTCAATTGAACTCGATCCGCTCACCGGGAGGCACGAGATAATATGGAACATGTCTACGCTCGTATGCGCCAGCGAGCCCGCCAAATTGTTTCACGCCTGCCGCCCCCTGATTTTTATCAAGACCACTTCGCGGCAAAAGAACTGTCCCGGCAATGTCTTGACAACCATCCTGTGACTGCTGAATTACAGACCTTTGTTGCCAAGCACCTGGAAGAAGATTTTGGACATGGCCTCAAGCACGCCGTTAAGGTGGCCGTAGACGCCGGCGCCCTAATGATCATTGAAAGTAAATCAGCCGGACACGCTGCTGATTTTATAAATCGTCGAGTCCTCATTGTACAATGTGCCGGTCTGCTTCATGATTTTAAACGCAAAAAAGATAATCATGCCGAACAAGGCGCTGCCTATGCCGGGAAAGTCCTGGAAACATATCCCCTTGCCCCTGATGAGATCGAGGATGTCAGCCGGGCAATCCTCAACCATGTAGCTTTCAAAGCCACGATAGCAATAAAAAACCTTGAAGGCGTCCTCGTTTCTGACTGCCTCTATGATGCCGACAAATTTCGCTGGGGACCTGACAATTTTCAAGATACCATATGGTCCATGGTAACCTTTTCTAAAACTCCTATTGTAAAATTTGTGGATCTTTACCACCAGGGGATGGAAAAGATTGCCAAAATCAAAGATACATTCCGCACGGAAACCGGGAAAAAGTATGGCCCCCAGTTCATCGATTTAGGGCTTGCCATCGGTGAAGAATTGTTCCAGGTCATTGAGGCAGAGTTTGCACATTTGTTATAATCTAAAGATCAAAATCCAATATCCGCTATTTCTTGGATCTCAGTGACTGATAAGAAATTGGACACAAATGTTAAGATCTATCAAATCTTTAACAGTATATGTATGCGATCAAAGGCCTCGGGTTATATTGTCGTTTGCTGTGGTTGCGGCGGTATTTCTGATTGTGCTTGGGTTTTGCGAGAACATCAAGGCAGAAGAGATGAGCTTTCCTTTTAATCCCGGTGAAAAACTGACGTTTGTGCTTAAATGGACGTTTATTCCGGCCGGTGAGGCCGTACTTGAAGTGCTGCCAATCGAAATTGTAAATGGCATTAAATCTTACCATTTCTTGCTTACAGCCAAAAGCAATGAATTTATCGATCATTTTTATAAAGTCCGGGACAGGATAGACGCTTATACTGACATTAAGATGACCCGCTCAATTTTGTACAAAAAAAATCAGATGGAAGGAAAAACTCATAGAGATATTGTGGTGCAATACAACTGGGCAAAATACAAAGCTCAATATTCCAATTTCAATGAAGAACGGGAGCCAATCGACTTACTTCCAGGATCATTTGATCCCTTGTCCGCTTTTTATTACACGCGCCTTTTTGATCTCAAAAAAGATTTGATTATAGAACGACCGGTAACGGACGGAAAAAAATGTGTCATCGGCAAACTTGCCGTTATCAAAAGGGAAACCATAAAACTCGAAAGCGGTACGTATGATACCTACCTTATCGAGCCCGAAGTAAAACATATCGGCGGTGTATTTGATAAAAGTAAAAATGCCAAAATTCAATTGTGGGTCACTGCTGATCATCGAAGCATGCCCGTTAAAATAAAAAGTAAAGTTGTTGTTGGAAGCTTTACAGGAGAACTGGTATCGGCCACAGGCCTCAAAGGCGACTGACAAAGGGATGTTTGAATATGGCGACATCTTCCCATAAAAAAACAAACTGATCACAGACAACCTAAAAATAAAACCGCCTATCACGAAAACACGAAAGTACGAAAACTATAATTTTTATTTCGTGCTTTCACTATTTCGTGTTTTCGTGATTATCATAAATATTTTTACCGAGAGAATACAACTTTAAAGAGGTATATATGTCAACCGAAGGTGCTTTGGCCGGAATTACTGTACTGGATCTGTCTCGTCTGTTACCGGGACCCTGTTGCTCCATGATGCTGGCCGACCACGGAGCACGCGTCATCGCAATTGAAGATAAACGTTTCATCGCAGACGACCTGTTCAT
Organism: Desulfobacteraceae bacterium; assembly: GCA_013203195.1. GTDB lineage: Bacteria > Desulfobacterota > Desulfobacteria > Desulfobacterales > UBA11574 > Desulfatibia_A. Next base: position 3,907 of record JABMQM010000019.1, read on the forward strand.
CACCACGGTCAATCGCAACAAAGAACATATGTCGTTGAATTTGAAGACTTTAGAAGGCAAAGAGATCTTTTTCCGCTTGGTTGAAAGGGCCGATGTCCTTTTGGAGGGATTTCGCCCCGGGGTGGTCCACAGGCTCGGTATTGATTACGATACGGTTTGCAAGATAAACGCAAAAATCATTTACTGCTCCATTACGGGTTACGGCCAGACCGGACCTTGCCGCGATCGGGCCGGACATGATGTGAATTTTTTAGCTCATTCCGGTGTGTTAGGTCTGGTCGGCGCACCCGACCGTCCGCCTTCGATTCCAGGGGTCCAAATCGCCGATATCGCCGGCGGCGGGATGAATGCCGCCATCGGAATTCTACTGGCGCTGATGGCCTGGGAAAGGATCGGGAAAGGACAATACATCGATATTTCCATGACCGATTCCATGGTCAGCCTGCTGCCGCTGACCCTTTTTTTACAGCAGCGTACCGGCGAGGACCCCAAGCGCGGTGAAACACTGCTTTCCCATCGCTATGCCTGTTACAACACCTACGAGACAGCTGACGGACGCTACCTCTCCATCGGTGCCGTGGAAAACCGCTTCTGGAAGCGTCTGTGCGACCATCTGGGGATGCCGGCATACGCATCATTGCAGTACGATGAAAAGCGCCGGCTTGAAATCGTTGATTTCTTGCGTACAACCTTCAAACAAAAGACCCTGGCTGAATGGGAATCCGAACTGGCCGATATGGATATCTGCTGGGGGCCGGTCCGAAACCTGCAAGAAGTGCTGCAAGAGCCCCTTTTTCGGCAACGAAACATGGTGGTTGACATCCGTGACCAAAAAGGGGAAACAACCACAACCTTGGGAGTGCCCGTGAAGCTGAGCGAAACTCCCGGCTCGATCCGCACTCCGCCGGTCAATTTTGGAGAAAGCACGATACCAATCCTCCGTGGACTCGGCTATACCGAAAACCAGATCAAGGAGTTTGCAAATAAAGGTGTATATTAGCCTGTAATTAAAAAGGTTTGTGCTTTTTTTGATAGAAAGCTAAAAACAATCACGAAAACACGAAAGATCGAAATCACGAAATAAAATTATAACTCAAGTTTCGCACCCTGATTTAAATCAAAATCCCTAGCGCCCAAGGGTTGGATGGTATTTTTTCCGGGGTCTCAAAAATCGTTACGTCCAGATCGATTGATAGATGTAGACTCCAAAAATACTGCCGATAATATCTGCCAGAGCATCCATAATATCAGCGTTTCGATAAGGGACATAATGC
>JABMQM010000191.1 GCA_013203195.1 Desulfobacteraceae bacterium
GCTTTGAGAAAATTCATTGACCGCCTGCCAGTAAAGCTCTAAGAGCTTATGAAAATGGTTTTCCAGGTAATATGATAAGCTCCATCCAACGCTTATAATTTTGAGCATCCGCAGTTCGTATTCAACCTTGCCCCGCTCGATGTCAGCTTCTTTGGGCAGGTGTTCCATAAGCCATTTTACGTCCTCATGGTCAGTCGCAAAATTGAACAGGTCCTCTGCCGCCTCTTCAATCCCTGATGTTTTCTTTTCTTTATTTTCCATGATTGAATCTCTCTGCAGCCCAGCTAAACATGGATCTTTGCTCTGCTCAGCGAGTCGCGGAAAATGCGGCCGCTGCTGCAGTTCAATTCATTGCTCCAGACATTATTTCATTATTCAGTTCTGCTGGTGATTTCGATAAGATGAAATCCAAATTGAGTTTGAACGGGACCGCAGACTTTTCCAACTTCCTCGCTAAATACAACCTGATCAAATTCTTTAACCATTTGGCCTGGACTAAACTCTCCTAAATCTCCTCCGCTTTTCCCGGAAGGACATTGAGAGTGGTTTTTTGCTATCTCAGCGAAATCCGACCCATTTTCGATTTGTTCTTTTAAAGTTTGACACTCTTCCTGCTTGGATACCAAAATGTGACGTGCTCTTGCTCTGGCCACTTTTTCCTCCTTTTTTAAAAAATCGCTCAACTTAGGTTAGAATCAGGTCGCTCCGTACATGGTTTATTTCCAGGTCCCGGCAGGTTTGCTTTTAAACCACCTTTTGATTCACCGGCAATCAGAGACTTTATATCCGGGTAGGCATATATAGTTAATGCATTGTTCTGGGGCAAACCACCGGTATCGGCAGTCGGCCCATAAATACTATAGATCTCTCTTTTCAACATTCTTAATATAGCCGTCTGTTCTCCCCGGTGATACGCCGTGTGGGCTATTCTTCTCACCATAATCCAGGTTCTTGTCCGCTTGGTTTCAAAGAAAGAAACCTCTTGTTCCCACCAGGTTTTGTTCTTTTCTCTTAGAATTGTAAGTCTTTTTTCGGAATCTTCGGCATATCGTTTAATAAATTCAAAACGTATTTCCTTCTCAGGCAAGGGAGGTGCGCCAACATCAATGCCAAACATATTGCAAAACCATTTGTCTTCACTCATGCACTGATGTACCATATGTTCAAGTGGGTTTCTATCTCTTGGGTCATTTGAATCAGGGCGGAACAAAAGATCATCATCCATGAACATGCTCCAAACGCTAAGCGTCTTAATCCGTTCTGTGTCATAAGTGTCTACGAGAAAATTGTATTCCATTTATTGCTCCTGTTAAATTTCTCTTGCGCAGTTCAAGATTTGGTACCGTTCTCCATCTTCCCCGGGGGTTTCTGTCGACAAAAAAAGAAGTTTACGGCCTTCATGCTCATCACAACCTCGCGGTTCTGGTTCATCACTTCGATAAAAGAGTGGACAATACCTCGATCCGGCTTGGAGCGCGAACGCTTGGTCTCCTGAACAGTCACGCGGATAGCCAGTTCGTCGCCGGGGCGTACCGGTTTGTTCCAGCGCAACTCGTCAACGCCGGGCGAGCCCAGACTCGCCACCTTCGAAAGGAAGTGGTCAACAAAAAGACGCATCATCAGGCCGGCGGTGTGCCAGCCGCTGGCGATCAAGCCGCCATAGATGGTTCCCTTCGCAGATTCCGGATCAACGTGGAACACTTGCGGGTCAAAGCGCCGGGCAAAGGCAATCACCTCATCCTGCTCCACTGTGACAAAACCGAATTCGTACACCGAGCCGGCGACGTAATCCTCGAAGTAGCGCTGCTCGGCGGGAACGGTAAAGGTCGATTTTCCCATAATTCTCCTCACATAAAGATAGGGTTTACTTGCGAAAATTTCATAAAATCATAATACCGCATTCTTCGCATTTAAATTGGGGTTTTCTTGCGTCTGTCGCCGCTATCTCTTCAAAATTATAGCGTTTCTTACCGTGCACCTCAAAACATTCAGGGCAATAGCTCTCTCCCAGTTCATCAGCTTTGATGGCCAAATGACAGTGCCGACACCGCAGTCTGTTTTTCTCCTCAGGCAATTGTATCAGCTTGCTATGGTTGCATGCAGTCATATTAAAAATTGTTTTTTATTTACTCATTCTTCGAATTACGAGATTTAGATTTAGATAAAACAATACCGATAAAAATTAAACCCATACTCCCAAAAGCAAATATGACGGGTATATAGCGAGAGTCTTCAGTAGCGGAAGGAATCGCGGAAGCGCTTAAAAGCAGCATGATAAAGCCGCTTATCATCAACAAAGATGGCAGCCAGCGTCTTGGGGGTTTATCCATCATTTTCCCTTATAATCTTTTTCGAGCCATCAAGGATCGACAGTACTGAGCGCCTCAAAAAGCCGGTTGCTCATATTGTAGTAGGCTATGATTTGAACAAGACTCAAGACATCTTTATCGGTCAATCCCACATCTCTGAGAGCAGTAATATCCTCAAGGCTGCATGCATTTGGAGAGCGGGTAGTTTTGACTGCGAAATCCGCGATGCGCCTTTCCCGTTTACTAAGCTTTGCCTTGGTAAAGTCGTCTTTTACCTGTTGAGCAAATTCCTGATCGTTAGCCGCTCGACCGAGGGCCGCCAGATGGCTTGCAGTTCAGTGGACTCACCCATTATAGGAGGAGACCACGAGTGCGGCAATCTCCCGTTCGCGTGCAGTTAAGCCTTTTGCACTCTTATGAATCGTATAATTAAGGTTATGGAGCAGTTCAGCTACACTCGGTGTCAGGCTGTTAAGACGGACAGTGTCCGGTGGAAGTCCGGTCACAATGTTTTGGGTGTTATCGTACAAATGCCTGACCGTTTCATTGTCGGTACCGTACGGTTCGATTTCAATCCATGGTGTCCAAGTCAAGATAATTTCCTTTTGTGTTTGCTTTTAAGCATATTTGCGCAAATATTTGTAACCTTCTTTTACTTAAACCTAATGGTCGGGATAAAAATCTTTTTCGCGCGTGATCCTGTTTCTAAGCCATTGAAATGATAACATTGACAGGGCAATGCTCCAGCCCAGAAAAGCGCCAAATAACACATCACCGGGAAAATGGACGCCCAGATAGATTCGACTCAATGCAACTGTTGTTGCCATGCCGTAAAAAGCATATCGTCTTCTTGGAATACATTCAGCTAAAAAGGCTGCAACCATAAAGGCATTGCTGGTGTGCCCGCTGGGAAACGATCCATTTTCACTCAGATCAGCCGCAATGCCCGCAGAGACTCGCAGCATGACATGCTGCTGTTCAAATGGCCTGGGACGGTCAAATAAATACTTGAGGCTACTGCAGACCCCGGCACTAACTCCATAGATCAGCACCAAAAATAGGCAAAAAAATAAACCGACTTGCAGATACAATTTAAATTTTTGTCTGCTGCTCAAGTCAGTCTCGGCAGGGTGCGCAAACTGCTTAACCCTTAACAAGCCTATGCCGATAATCCATACCCAGACAATATTTGGATCGCCTAAATTGGTTATCCATGGCATTATTAAATCAAAGAGAGCATTGGTCCAATCCGTATTAATCCAGATAAAAGCAGATCTGTCAAATTGTAAAAGATAAGTCATGTCCCCCTGATTCCGGTCTCTTCATTTGCATATCCGATTTAAGTATTAATCCGGTTTTCATTTGAACGTCATTTCATGCATAAAATACAATATACGTTAAATATTAAAATGGGCGATATAGGATGTCCTTATAGCCTTTAAAAACTGCTTCAGAAGTCTTTGAGTAACGAAGGTTCCATCTCCGCCAGCCATGGGGGTATCTCCCCTTTCTGTTCGATTTTTTTGTTGATCCGCTCCAGGACTTCCCAGAGTTCATTGAACTCCGGGGCGAGGCTCCATTCCGCAGGCATGGTAGCGTAATCTTTACCGTTACGGACAAAACGGTAACAATGAATGGTGCATCCCCGGTATTCCTGGTCCGGTTTTTTCCAGCGCACAAAGTTGCCCGGAAAAATCCCCGCCACCTGCCAGCCGTCCTTGATGCACCACTTTTGGGTGATGTCGTGCCAGGTCTCCAGGAAGGTGGTAAAGTACTCCGCTCCGGAGGAGAGCGCTGTCTTCCAGGTGATCGCCCTTAAATTCTGCATAATTTTCTTGAGTCGATACTTGGGGTGCGTCGCCGCAAAGGTGAACTCAACCTGGAGGTTCTTTTCGATCTTTGTAAGCATGGTGGCCGCGACCACCCTGTCGGTTTCGAGTTCCACTACCACCGGCATGCAGTAAATCTTTCTCCGACTATCTTTTTCCCAGTTCTCGTCGAGGGCAATGCGTTCCTCGTATTTTTCCGGCATGAGCACGAACTCGTGCGGGGAGCCGTAGACTTCCGGGTAGGACTTCCGGAAAATCGCGGCCGCAGAATTAATCAACTTTCCGGAGAGAATCTTCGCCTGGAACCTCCCTTCTCCAAAGGGCTCTGATTCGAACCGCTTCCAGACGACCTTCTTTTCCGCAATGGTCCTCGTCGCGCACGTGGTAGCCATCTCTCTGTACGGGTCTCCAA
>JABMQM010000192.1 GCA_013203195.1 Desulfobacteraceae bacterium
ATCATGCCGCCGGCGAGGGAATGGCAATCTTTTTTTAGCAAACAGATGATCTCATCCTTGGTGATAAGATCACCATCCATCACTTTGTCGACAATGTTTTCAATATCAGAATCTATCTTCACTTTTCTTTCTCCGCGGGTCGGCCAAAGTAAATTGCATTTGAAGGGCAAATATTCTTGCAGTCGCCACAATTGGTGCGTCGGCTTTCAACAACTCCGATCATGGCATCTTGGTAGTCCTTTGAATGGGAAGGTTAATATTTGTGCATTGTTCAATAATCAGTACGATCCGAAATGTCAAAATGATAATATCAATATACCTTACGGGTCGTATCGAAATATTCTATGATCCGGATCTGTCCGTTTTCTTCGACGTCTTCGATGTAGTCTTCCAGATAACGGAAATCAAGGGGGTGCGGGTTGTGAATGCGCTCGATTTCTTTGCGGTGGGTGTAAATGGCGGCATTGGCGCACTTATAATCGTTTTCACAGTGGATGGTATAAGTGCTCATGCAATGCTTCTTTCGCTGAAATCGGATTCATTTAGGGCAAAACTACAACTTAGAGTAATTCTCAAAATAATGATTCGTTTCAGCCGCCGGATAATTTAGTTTAGGCCGGCAAAAACTCGCAAACAAAGCAGGGGGCCGAAGCCCCCTGACGCAATGTTTTCTCGGTAGTATGCGGCTGTTATTCCCCGTATTGCTCCTTGATAAGGCGTTCAACCTCCTCTTCCGACGGCATGGTATCACGGTAGCCGGCCAGGTACTGGTTCCTAAGCCACCTGAAAAGAGATGCCGTTTCGTTCACTTGAATAAGCTCCGGGACTTCCCCCCCTTCCTGGGATATCAGATGTTGCTTGAACTGGCCCAGCATGCTGGCTGCATCGTAGAAAGTGGCCGGATCTCGTTTGAGGCCCTTTTTGAAGGACTTGCCTTTGAGAGGGAAGACCTTGTCCGGATCCGGGTTGGCCGAAATGTCCACCTTCTGGAAGGGTCTTCTGACCTGAATCTGCCAGTTTCGGGCCTCGTTCATCATCCTGGAGATTAAGGGACCGGCCCAGTCATAGCTTTGGTGACCCTGGGAGCAGTAGGAGAAAAATTCCACCACCGACGGGCCGCAATAGGCAATGGCCTCCTTGAGTATCCTGATGGCGTAAAAGGGATTGTCGATAGTAAGTTTGGCTGCATAAACGTGGGAAATCGCCGAGGCCTGGGCGATGATACGCCGGTGCAGCGTGGTCTTGCCGGCGTACTTATCCCCGACGGGCGATGTGCTGCGGTCGCACCCGTAGCGGGTGGCCCCCGACTTCTGGGCACCGGTGTTCATGTAGCCCTCGTTGTTGTATATGACCCAGGTGATGTCGTAGTTTTCACCCAGGGCGTAATTAAAAGGGCCGTTGCCAATGTCGTAGATGGCGCCGTCGCCGGCAAACACGATGATTTTGGTCAAGACATCGTTGAAACCGTTGGTGTAAGCCTGATCCAGGGCGAATTTGGCCCCAAGGGCCGCGGCCGAGGCCGTGCCGAAGCCGTAGTGTCCCGACTGGTAAATCCGGGCATTGAAGGGATTGACCAGTTCCGAAACCTGGTTGCAGCCGGTGGCGTTGATGTTGTAGATCGTGAATCCGCGGTCGATCATGTGCTCGATGGCGCGCTTGTTTTTATCCGAGAGAACCTTGATTCCCTGGTAAAAGGTCTCGATCCCTTTGGGGCTGTTGCGCAGGCTTTCCAGGGCGTAAAAAGTCAGCAGGTTAATGACGCCCTCGCTGCAGCCGGGACATAAGGTGTGTTTACCCGGATACAGTTTGGAATAAACAAAAAGCACCTGGTGGTTGAGCGGCATGCGGTCCACATACTGGGCCGCATCGTAGGTATTGTCAAGATCATGGTACTGTTCGGGCAGAAAGTCGCCGGGGGTTGCCTGCGTTTTGTCGACCATTTTAAAGGCGTCCACCGGGCAGACCTGGGCACAGATCCCGCAACCTTTGCAGCGATCCAAAACAGCGTTGATGTTCATGGCGAAACGGTCCCAGGGAACTCCCTTGGGCGGTTTTTTGAAGACCTTGAAATAGGCCGCCGCCCCTTCGGGAACAGGTTTGTCCGTAATCGTGGAATGCAGGGCCGAATCCGGACACGATACAGCGCACATGCCGCAGGCAATGCATTTGGCCGCATCCCAGACCGGGAGCTGGCTGCTGATAAAGCTGACATCCTTATACTTGCTGGTGCCGGACGGAACCACCGGGATAAACCGGTCCCAGGGGACCTTCTTGCCCTCCAAAATCGGTTCGACCATATCGCGCTGAAAGGTTTCCTGAAAATTCTGCATCAGCGTTACCGGTTTGATGGTTCCCAGTTCATCCTTTTCGGTTAGCGTGACCGGTAGCCCGGCGGCGCCTGCGGCCAGTCCGAAATCTTCGGGTTTGGCCGCCGCCTGAGCCTGGTTGCCGGATGCTTCAGCAAAAGCTTTAAGCTCCTGGTCCGGACGTGAACCGGCATACCGGGCGCCTTCTCTTAAAAGGGCTGTATTGGAATCGACCATCTCAAACCCTTTTTTGGCGCCCAGCTTTTCTTCGAGGATGCTTTTAAACCGCGCTTCAAAGGCATCGGGCGTAAAGATTCCCGTTTCTTTATTGATAAGGCCAAGTATCATGGCGCCGGGCAGGTTGCGCTTTAAATGGGTCAAAGCCGCCTGGGTGGCGTCCACGGCGATCAATCTGATATTCTTGTCTGCAATGCGCTGACGTATTTCAGCCGGGAAGGATTCGATGATCTCATCCTCGGTTCGGGGGCTGTTGACAACCAGCAGTCCGTTGGCATTCAGTCCGCCGACATATTTTTGCAGGATTTCGCCGGACAGAAATTTTTCGTTGAAAAAGGCCAGCACATCCTGTTCGGTAAGCTCGGAGGCGTTGCGGATCGGGTTGGCGCTGATTCTAAGATTCATAAAGACCGGGGCACCCTTTCTGGCCGCGCCGTAGCGAGCACCGGACTGGATGAATTGCCGGCCGTTGCTGCCGCCTTCGGCATAAATCACCGCCGCCGTTTCCAGAGCGGTCTTGACGCCTTCGGCGCCGATACCGATAAAGGTCATGCCCAGTTCCCGGTCTTTATATTCTTGGAGCGCTGCGGGTTTCAGGGTATACGGGCCTTCGATTCCTGAGTAAAAGTCCCGGGTAAAATCTTGGCGCCGGCCGTCTAAACAGGCCCGCATGTTCTCAATAACAGCGCCGGCATCGTATTTGTTGAAGTCTTTGCTTCCCAGGCCGTACACCCCATGCAAGAGGGTCGGCATATCGTCACGCGCGTAGGATTTGTGCTCATCCTTGCCTTCGCGATAGGCTCTTTGAGATAACTGCAGGGCCACCTGAAGGTCCGCCAGCAGGAGCTGGTTGTGAATCATCCCGGTTCGTTCCATAACGGTGATGACTTTGGCGTTGCGAACGCCGTAGGCGATCTCTTCATAGCAGGGCGGGTTGAACAGCACCGGCCGCACGACGCCCACCTTTAAGCCTTGCGCATTGCGGTAGTAATCGACAACATCCTTGAGAACGCCGGCGGCTGAGCCCAGGACGACGACCACCATATCGGCATCTTCGGTGCGGTAGCATTCCACTGTTTTAAGGTTGGTTCCCAGGATTTGATTCATGGTGTTCATGGAAGCGATAACGCCCCTTTTTACAAAGCGGTAAGCCATATCCAGGGCCACCTGGCCTTCCATGGTCAGATCGGTGTCGGTAAAAGTTCCGGTGAGGTACCTTTCTTCAAAATCGGGCTGATAGAGTCGGTTGGGAGGGCCGACAAAATACCTGAGAAAATCGTCTGAAAGCAATTTTATGTTTTCCAGGGCGTGCGACTTGATAAACCCGTCACCGATAACCATAAACGGAAGCATTGCCTGGCGCAGTTCGGCGGTTTTAAATGCAATGGGCATCAAGTCGTGAAGTTCCTGATTGTTTTCGGCGACAAGCTGAGCCCAACCGGTATTGCGAACACCATAGAAGTCGTTGTGACCGCAGTGAATGCTTAAAGAGCCCTTGTTCACCTCCCGGGCCATGACCGTCATGATTACCGGCAGGCGTTTGCCGGCCACCGAAAAGAGGTTTTTGGTCTTTAAAACCAGCCCTTGGGAAGAGGTGTTGTCCACGTATCTCCCGCCCTGGCAGGCCATGGCCTCCACCGCTGAAATGGCCGAAAGCTCATCACTGGGCTGAAAATACATCAGTTCGGTGCCGTACAGGTTTTTCTGCCCCATGGAGGCCGCCTTGGCAAAATCCTCGGCAATGGGGGTGGACGGCGTAATGGGATAGCCGCAGAGTCCGTCAACCAGGCGGGTGAGAACTGAAAGCGCCGCGTGATTGCCGTCCAGAATGGCATCGCTGCGTTTCCGAAACGCTTTTAATTTCTCTTTGTCAATGGTGGAGAGGTCAAATTCAAAAAGCTTTTTGGCATCGAACCGCTCCCACTCTTTATTCCAGTCCAGCTGAAGGCTTTTCCATTTTCCTCTTTTCCTCTGATAGGGAAGCATTTCCATCAGCTTGTCTATATCCATCTTGGGTGCCATTGATCGGATCTCCTTTTGACTTTCTTTTATATTGCAACAGCTTATAATCCACAAAGTATAATCGATTTAAGCCCTTTTGACAAATCTTTTTTAGGGGCTTGGATAACCGACGATATCCGACAAAAACCTTTTCTGTGAAATTTGTTTGAACCGAAATCAGTATCGTTCCGGCAAACAGAAAAACAAAATAAGGCAAGTATTCACTTCCGCTGTTGGAAGGTGCGGCCGCGAAGGGAGGGTGGCATTCCTTTCAGGCCAGACATGAAAGCCCTCCTTGTAGGAAGGCTCCCTTGACATTTGCAGTATAATGCAAATGTATCTAATAATTTAACTTGCAGGAACAATTATTGTCAACCCATAAATGTGAATCTGCTTGCTCCAGAGAGGCGATTTGCTGAACTCCGGCGGTGCTTCGTGACGAGGGGCAGGCCGGGCAGGAGCTATCGTGTTGAAAAAAACCGGTTTTATTAAATCTAAATGCTTGCTGGGGGCTCACTTTTCGATTGCCAAGGGGCTGCACAAGTCTCTTTTTGAAGCTCAAAAGTACGGCTGCAATGCGCTTCAGATATTTACCAAAAACGCCAACACCTGGAAGGAACGGACGCTGACACCCGCACAGGTCGATCAATTTGAACAGGCCCGGGCGCCGAGACCGGCATAACCGCAATTGCGGCCCACGCGTCTTATCTGATCCATTTAAATGATTCTAAAAAACAGCTGGGTTCTAAGGTGGATCGGCACGAACACATCGGGCAGGGACATATCGGCATAAAGGCATTTGAACTTATTATGAACGACCAAAGATTGATGCAGATCCCCAAAATTATTGAAACCCCCAAGCGGCAAGCGGGCAAAGATTACGATCAGATCAACCTTAACCTATTGAGAGGGCTTGTGATCTGATTCATAAATTTGCCGACCCGGAATCAACATATTGAGACCTTTGAAAAATG
>JABMQM010000193.1 GCA_013203195.1 Desulfobacteraceae bacterium
ATGCAGAGCATCGAGGAATTCTTTTGATTAAAATAAGAAGCTATAAAAGGACTAAACTGTCACATTCCCCTAATTTAAAGCAGGAGTAAAGTTATAAAAGAATAGACCCCTATATTCACTGGGTGCGCCATTGGCTTAAACAAGCTACTTAACCCAGAAAGAGGAATATAGAATGTTACCAATATTTAAAAATCAGCAATTGACAAATATCAATATCATGATATTATATTATCCAAATAATGATAGGAGAAAATGTCATGCCGATTATTAGACCCATTTCTGCTTTGAGAAATAAAGCCAATGAAATATCAGAACTTTGCCACAGTGAAGACCAGCCGGTATTCATTACCAAAAACGGGGAGGGCGATCTCGTTGTCATGAGCCTTGCCCATTTTGAACGCCTGCATAACCTGTTGAAATTATATCGAAAACTCGGAGAAGCCGAAGCTCTGGACGCGAGGGGTGAGCAGGGGGTAACGCATCATGAAATGATTTCACGCTTGAAAGAAAAAATAAGGTGAACGAAATATACCAGATTCGTTACTTAAGAACGGCAGAAAAGGATTTATTGGATATTTTTGAATATATCAAAAAAGACAAACCAACTGCCGCTGAATCCTTGCTCGAAAAATTTGACCGCTCCATATCACAACTGGAGGACGTCCCCTTCATTGGCGTTATCCCTAAGGATGAGCGCTTCGAAAGACTTGGATACAGAATACTCATAGTTGATAAATATTTGGTGTTTTATGTTGTCAAAGGCAGAGTTGTTCAAATACGCCGCATTATTCACGGTGCAAGACGATACAGCTTTCTCCTTTAGTAACAGTTTCGTCCCTTTTCTGGTTCCCTCAATTTTTTATAATCATAACCCTCATGAAATTCGATTGAGCCGGCTAATTCGGTAAGATCTTTTCTTTTTTTCAGCTTGATATACTCTCGTAGCGCTTCGTGGATCAGATCCTTTTTGGTTCTGACCTGGCTGACGGAAAAGGCTTCTTCCAGCAAGCTGTCATTGATATCGATATTTGTTCGCATAACACCCAATTAATTTACTAGTTTTACTTAAACATTCTCACCCTACGGGAATGCCATAAACGCTTATTTGCCGTGTTATCAGGTGTTTGAAGTGGCAAGCTGCAGGGGCGCCCCTGAAAGCCTTGCAAATAAACGCCTCAGGCTTGTGAAATATCCGAGCTAAATCCTAATGCTGCATAAACCCGCGGAGATCGCCGAGCAGGGCAAAAAGGGTCATTTATGGATGGACACTAGGTAAGTTGTTAAGCTTTTGGTAGACAGAGGCAGGATATTTTGCGGCCATTGTGAAAAGCGCTTTAAAATCAACCTGGTCAAGCTCCAGTTCATCATGGGCCGGTATCGTGCCGCGGTAATATAAAGTGTCTAGAATCGCTTTTTCAGGGTTGGCGATGCAAAAGTTTTTGTAAAGGGTATATCCGAAGAAAAGCGCAGGGGAAATTCTGGAAAATTCAATGGTGATTCCCTGGTAATCTACGCTTCGTTTTTTTCCTACCGATGTAACCAAAGTTATGACGGTGCATACATTAGGTAATTGTAAACTGATGCCGTGATAATTTAAGGCCCATTCGCAGGAAATATATGCCGGCGGTTTTAAAAAGCAGGCCACTTCTTCTACTTCCGGCAATCCGTATAAAAATGAATTGATATAATTACCCCGGTTAATGCGGTGGATCAGGCCGTTTTTAAGGGCTCTGGATAAAAACATTCCCGTGTGAGGCGCCACTTTCTCGGCATCCTGTTTTCGAAAAAGCGGGGGAAGGCTTTTCAGACGCTTGGTTGTATTTTTTTCTTTGGTCATGGCTTTAAAAATAGTCTTGCATTCCTTGGTTCAAAAGATCTGATGTGACTTTTTTCAGTGTGATCATAAACTCGTTGAAGTCATCTTCCTGATATTTGGTAAGGATATTTTGAGGAATGAAGCGCGGCAGGTCTGCTTGTATGGCTGCTGTAATCGTTTGTGCGGATTTATCTTTAAGAAAAAAATCAGCTTCCCTGACCGCCGTGAATGATATCTCGTACATCATCAGTTTTTCCATCACAATTTCCCATTTAGGCACGACCTTCAAATGACTTAGAATCCACCAGATGTCATAGATGTCTCTGCCTTTCAGGTATTTTCTTTCATAGAGGGCTCTTATTTTGTAAGACAGGATCTCTTCGGGAGTTTCAGCTAAAATAATACTGCTGGAATACGGCATGATCAGACTGCCTCCTGCCACCATACTGGAAACAGTCGGCAAATCTCTTAAAATAAATGTTTCATAATCCGGTTGATGCCCTGTTTGCAGTTTTTCAAATTCTACTCTTACCGCAATCCTTTCACGTTGAGCATCGGATCGATATATGAAAAAATATTTGGCTGCCTGCTTTCGACTGCGCTTTTTTTGACGTTCCAGTTGTCCGGAGCCAAATTGAGCGATGCATGCAATTTGAATTTTTTTAACCGCTTTGCTTAAAATATTTTCAATATCTTGAATGGACAAGTGGGATACAAAATCGAGATCCTCAGAGAATCTCATCCCGCCATAAATCCATCGCAAGGCTGTGCCCCCTTGAAAGACAATTCTTTCTGAACCGGATTGGGCATAAATAGCATCAAGAATGATCAATTGAAGTGCTTCTGATCTTTTTATATGCTTTTCTCTATACACAGGCTGCTCCGGTACGATTTTATTTCAAAATTCGGTTATGTTCACGATGGTTACAATAATAAACAAATTTGTATAGTAATGTCAACGAAAATTACCTTTCTGTTTGATATTTTTATGAGTAATCTTTTGACAGTAGATGAATATTGCCGATGTTGACATTAGCGAGGCCGGCATCCAGGGCGACTTCACGGCAGCGCAGGGCGTGGGATTTTGCGGTGGTGGGCAGGTCGTTGAGGTAAAATTGAGGGTAAAAGGCCAGCAGGCTGTAAGGGATACTTTGGTCGTGCACCTTTTTGATTTGGGGCCAGACCACATCAAAATGATCCCTGATACAGTCGGCGCAATAGCCGATTGTGTTGGAAATGGTCCGTCCGCTTGTGTTACAGTAATTGCATGTTCCCATGTTGCTTGATACTTGATACTGGATCCTGGATACTTGATGCTCGTTTTTCGTTCCTGGTCCCTGACACCAGACCCCTGATCCCTGACCTAAGGTTGCTGGATACTGCCGTCTACGCAGTGCTTCGCCGTGCCAAGGGATACTGGATAAGGTGAAGCTCCGTTATCGATTATAAAGGATGTTTTGGTGGTTTTCAATTAATAATCTTTGATGAATCGCAACAGAAGGGATAATCGATGTGTTGGTAAAGATCCATACTGATAAGCGGGGCTGGATGGTTGAAAAGCCAAGGTTGTTTATTATAGTACCATTAATTATAACCACAGTCATTTTTACCACCAGTTCTAAAGCAGGAGAGATATCAATGATTGACAATGAAAAGACTGTTGAAAGATTGCAGGAGCACCTGCGTGAACTGACGGTGACCATTGGCGAACGTAGTGTCTATATACCTAAAAATCTGGAGCGGACGGCTGAATATATCGAGACCTTTTATCGCAAGATAGGCCTACCGGTGCAGCGCCAGTCCTATCAATTTCATAATTTTACGGTAGCCAATATTATCGCGGAAATTTCTTTTAGTGATAATCCTGCAAAACATTTTATCCTGGGTGCTCACTACGATTCGGTTGCCGGTACGGTGGGGGCCGACGACAATGCCAGTGCCGTTGCGGTTCAGCTTGAGACCGCCAGGGCATTAGCCGCGCTTAAAGGGCGTGAAAAGCTGGACGTGGCCGTAAAGTTTGTCTCTTTTGCGCTGGAAGAGCCGCCGGTTTACGGTACGCGGCATATGGGAAGCCGGGTGTATGCCGCCAAGGCCCGCAAAACAAACGAACAGATCGACGGTATGATCTGCTTAGAGATGGTGGGATATGCCTGCCGCGAGCCGGGCTGCCAGAGTTATCCCTTCCCCTTGATGTTTTTCGGATATCCCGAGGAAGGCAACTATATCGGTATTGTTGGAAATTTCAGCTCCCGAACCTTTACAAATTCTCTGTTCAAGGCCTTTCGCCAAAATTCCAACTTGCCGGTGATCAAGTTGAGCGTTCCCATGAGCGGATATATTCTGCCGTCAGTGAGGCTCAGCGACCATGCGCCCTTCTGGGATAAGGGATATGCGGCCGTCATGATTACGGACACAGCCTTTTTCCGCAACCCCCACTATCATCTGCCATCGGATACCATGGACAAGTTGGATTATGATTTCATGGCCGAACTGGTGAGAAGTCTGGTGATGTTCTTCAACTCCCATAGATAGTACGAAGGTTTATCTTAAATTAACCGCAGACTGACGCAGATGAACGCAGACCATTTTCTCTGCCGGTCCCCGTAAGAAGGCTTCGCCTTTCACGGGACAAGCCGGCAGAGAAAATATACTCATGCCCTGCGGGCAAATTGTTAGATAAAAACAGGAATCGGTATTAACCATAGATCTTCTACATGGGTGCCATATGTGGTTGAGCATTTTCAAGAAGACTTTTCGCGATAGCGAAGGCAGTTTTTGTTCGGCCAAGTCGGCCGAACAAAAATAACAGTCAGCGACCGTCTGCGGTTAAAAACCTATCTTTTCACTATCGTTATACAGTAAAGGCAAGGTGAAATATTCGGATTAATAAGCCTCTTTATCGACATGATCGATTAGATATTGCTGATCTTTTTGCGTGCGGGCAAATACGCCCAGATTTCCCAGGCGTATATTTTGCAGTCCGGCGGCTTTAGCCCGTTCATAGGCGTCTACCATTTGGTAAACGGTGGGGCTGCTAAAATCTTTCATGCGGTATTCCGGGAAAAAAGCCAGGATGGTAAAGGGTATGGTGCGGTCAACTCCGGCGAGGAGGCGGGCGATTTTTTCAAGGTCATCGGCTTCAACCAGGTCGGGAATGTAGAGTGATAAAACTTCCAGCACAAAGTTTCGTTTAAGGATTTCGGCGGGCAGTTTTAAGATATTTTTGTTGGAGCAGCCGGTCAGCCATTTGTGCTTTTTGTCGTCAAAGGCTTTAATGTCGAGCCAGAAGGCATCCACTCCGGAGTCTTGCAAATAATCGAGATTTTGCGGTGTAAGCCCGTGGCCGTTGGTTTCAATCAAGAGCCACAGGTTGGTATGTGCATGGATCAGTTGGGCGCACTCACCGTAAAATTCAGGGCAGCAGACCAGGTCCCCGCCGGTGAACGCCGCAATGTTGCGCACGGGCCCAAACCCCTGGGGGCTCAAGGTGATGGCTTCCGGTGCCAGGACTCCGGGGCATGAACTCGATCGCTCACCATAAACCACACAGCTTCCGCAGCAGCGGCAAGTGTCGTGGGCATGCCAGGCTGTTGCTTTGTCCCTGGGTTCTACCAGGGTGACCGAGGCGTCATAGGCCATGGCTTCTTTGAGGATTTCCTGCGGGGTGTACCACTTGCCGTCCTTTACTTTGCTGAAATACCAGGAATGACATTTACGGCAGGAAAAGTTGCACCCGGATTGATAAATGGAAAGATAGTTTTCAGGGCGCGAGAGATGGACGGAAGTAATCAGCCGGGCGGTTTCTTTGTCTTGTTGCCGCAAGGTAACCTGGCAGGCCGGGGCATGTTGGCCGTTAAATTCGACCCGGCAGCTTCCCATTGAAAACCCCTGCTGTTTATTGCGGCATTCAAATTCTTCCATTTTTTTATTTAGACAGGATATTTTGATCTCTCACAGAGCTCACAGAGGGCACAGAGATTTGGGTTTTTTTCCTTTCCGCTGAGCCCCGCTAATTACAGCGGGATAAAAGGGCGGAAAGAAAAAATCAATCAGCCCTGGGGGCAGTTTTTGACAGCCAATACTTTGTTAGGCATAGCGGTTTTCATTTGTCGGCGCCTCAGCGGCAAATG
>JABMQM010000194.1 GCA_013203195.1 Desulfobacteraceae bacterium
GACGTATACCTTGGGTTTGGGCTCTTTGGCCTCTTTTTTGCCCCAGACCGCTAACACCGCCTTTCTGAATGTTTCCATAAGATTTTCAAAATCTTTTTCAAAACGCTTGATATCACGCTCCAATGCCTTGGGATCAGCGGCATAACGGACCGCTTTTTCGGCGGCCATCTGCTGGGCTGAAGCAACATCACCGGTGGTCGCTATCCGGGCTGCACGGATCATGTCTCCGCTGGAGCATGCTAAAAGAAGACCGATAACTAAAAGCAACGCGATTCGTTTTTTCATGATATGATATTATCATTATGGACAGGGTGAAATCAACATGTTAAAGAGCACCTCCACGATCGTTTTTGAGGGTATGGACAATGTTGATTTATTTAAAACTGCTGCTTACTGCCTTTTTTTGGGGCGGGACGTTTATTGCCGGCAGGATCGTTGCGCAGGACGTGGGTCCGTTTTCCGCGGCCTTTTTTAGATTTATGATTGCCTCGGTCTTTCTGCTGTTCTTTACCTATAAGCTGGAGGGGAAATTCGAATTACCCCGAAAGGGGCAATGGATACCTGTTTTTCTACTGGGGATGACGGGTGTGTTTTCCTATAATGTTTTCTTTTTCAAAGGTCTCAAAATAATCAGCGCCGGCCGGGCGGCGGTCATTATTGCCGCTAATCCGATCTTTATTGCCCTGCTTTCGGCTTATTTTTTTAAAGAAAAATTAAATCTGATCAAGGTCTTTGGAATTACCGTGTCAGTAATCGGGGCAACAATTGTTATTACCAAAGGGAACTTAAGCTCTATTTTGTCCGGCAGTTTGGGGTGGGGAGAAGTTTTTATCTTTGGTTGTGTTATCAGCTGGGTTGCGTATTCATTGATCGGAAAAGCTGTTATGGCGGGTCTATCACCGCTGGCTTCAGTATGCTACTCTGCCGTTATCGGTACCGTATTTTTATTTTTTCCGGCTTATTTTGAAGGTGCCGCTCACAATTTACTTTATTATTCGGTGCCGGACTGGTTAAGTCTTTTTTACTTGGGTTTTTTCGGAACTGTAATCGGATTCGTCTGGTACTATGAAGGCATCAAGGAGTTGGGCCCTACCAAAGCCAGCCTGTTCATTAATTTTGTCCCGATCAGTGCAGTCCTTTTAGCCTTTTTGATTCTGGGCGAGCCGATCACGCCGTCACTGCTTGTCGGGACCATTCTGGTCAGCTCAGGGGTTTACCTTACCAACGCAACGTTTAACAAAAACCTAATTGAGCGCAAAAGGCTCAATTGAGTGTTCTTGATTATTAGTTATTCGAAAGGGAACAATGGAGCATATTGACAAAAAATACCTATCTCCTACGGCAATCATTGACAGCGATCATCCCAGCATCATTGAGTATGCAAATGACACGGTGAGCGGTGCGGGAAAAGATCCGGTCGCCGGGGCCGTAAAACTCTATTACGCCGTTCGGGATGGTATCTGGTATGATCCCTATTATCCCTTTTATCTTGCGGAGCATTACCGTGCCAGCAATATCCTTAAAAGCGGCCGGGGATTCTGTATAAGTAAAGCCTCATTGCTCTGCGCCCTTGCAAGGGCAAGCGGCATCCCGTCAAGAGTCGGTTTCGGTACGGTTCGCAATCACCTTGCAACTCAAAAGCTGATCGATTTTATGGGCTCGGATGTATTTGTCTATCACGGATTCACAGAGTTTTATCTTGAGGGCCAATGGGTTAAGTCGACCCCGACCTTTAATGCCGAGCTGTGTAAAAAGCATCAGGTCATCCCCCTTGAATTCAACGGTCGCCAGGATTCGATTTTCCATCCCTATAATACGGAAAAAGAACAGTTCATGGAGTATCTGGAATTTTACGGGACCTATGCGGATATCCCAGTGGATGACATTTTGACGGCATGGAAGAAGGCCTATGGCAAGGACCGGATCGCAAAATGGATCGAAGATTTAGAAACTGCAAAAACCGCTAAATAATTATTTTAAAATATTCGTACAATAAAGATATGTTTGTCGTATCAAGACATACAGAGATTAAAGCCTGATACATCCAAAAAATTGGATGATCCTGACATAAGGCTTGCCGAAACAGCCATTAGGCGTGCCGCGTTAAAGGCCCGTGAACGAGCTCGACGCTTCGGACATGGCATCATTATTTATGAAAACGGAAAAATGGTAGAGAAACTCCCAGACAAAGTCGCCTGAAAATGACTGTTCCTTACCGGGTTCTGAGTGTGAAAGACTGTACGTTCGTGCAGAACTTGCTTAAAATTCACCTAAACTATAGCC
>JABMQM010000195.1 GCA_013203195.1 Desulfobacteraceae bacterium
ATCATGTCCTTTAAGGCGTGCCAGCAGTTCGAATTTGTATGGGTGGTCAATAATTCCTTCTTGATGCAGCTGCTGGGCAAAAGCCTTAAATCCCTGGCCCGGGAGTACCATCACCACCTTTTCCCCTGTTTCGATAGCAGCAGGTTGGTTGGCATAGATTTGAAGATCCAGATAAAGACAGGATAAAATCGTTATAATTAAAAAAAGAGCTGCAATAATGATGGTGCCTAGTTTTTGCAATCTCCAACCAACTCCTTTTTGCTTAACATAGGATTAAATAAGGTTTTAATAAACCATATTGCAGACAGATGCAAGTTGTTGGACAAATTATGGATAGATCTTGATTTTTCCACCGGCATGTATATCATTTGGTTGCTCGTTGCTCGTTGCTCGTTGCTCGATGCGGGTTGCATGATACATAATGCAGAATACATGGTGCAGGACACCACCTTGATTAATGATCACTGCTTACTGCTTACTGGATATTGTCACTATGAGTAAAAAAAATAAAAAAGAAGAGGCGTATCAAGGATTCGAACAGGGACCCATACGACCGCCCAGCGAGGCTTACAGCCTGCTAATAAGGGTAACCCGGAACTGTCCCTGGAATCACTGTACGTTTTGTCCGGTCTACAAAGGCACCCGCTTTTCCATCCGGCCTGTGGATCATGTTAAGAAGGATATTGATGTGGTTCACAAATACGTGAATATAATCCGGCAGATGGACGACGAATCCGGCCGCGTTCATCCGGCCGCAGTTCGGGATCGTGTTGGAAAGATTGAATCCTGGGAGTCTCAGGCTTTGCAGGCGGCATTGAACTGGTTTTCCGGTGGTATGCGTTCGGTTTTTATTCAGGACGCCAATAGCCTCATCATCAAACCTTTGGACCTGCAAGAAATTCTGATTCATCTTGGCAAGCGCTTCCCATGGGTGGAGCGGATCACATCGTATGCACGATCTCATACCATTGTCCGCATAAGGGACGACGACTTGCAGGCCTTCAGGGAAGCAGGCCTAAATCGAATTCATATCGGTCTGGAATCCGGTTCCGACCTGGTTCTTAAGATGGCCAAAAAAGGTGTCACCAAGGCAACCCATATCAAGGCAGGTCTCAAAGTAAAAGCAGCCGGTATGGCACTGTCGGAATACGTCATGCCGGGACTGGGTGGGAGGAAGTATTCAAAGATCCATGCTACAGAGACCGCCGATGCCATAAACCGGATTGATCCGGATTTCATCAGACTGCGAACTCTGGCCATTCCCAACGGTGTAGAGCTTTTTGACGACTGGCAGTCGGGCGGGTTTGAGAAATGTACCGACGTAATGATGGCCAAAGAGATCTTGCTGATGATCGAACAGTTAGACGGGATCACCAGCGTTCTTAAAAGTGATCACATCCTGAATCTGTTTGAAAATCTTGAAGGTACTTTCCCCGAGGACAAAGCGCGAATGATGGAGATTCTGCGAGCTTTTCTGGCCATGGATTCACAGCGCCAGTGCCTGTATCAGGTGGGGCGGCGGCTCGGAATTTTTGCGCGCTTAAGTGATATGGAAAGCCCGAAAAGACTGGCGAAGGCTGAAAAGTTTTGCCGGCAGTCAGGCATAACACCGGATAATGTTGATGATGTTATAGATGAGTTAATGAAGCGCTTCATCTAATCTATCTCCTTGACATTCTTATCTAAAGGCAATATTCAATTATATATGGTTGTTACCAGCTGCTGAGAGGAGAAAAATGGGAAAACTAAAGCTGAAGGAGCATGTTATCACCCGGGAATGGTGCAAAGGATGCGGTATATGCGTCCATTTTTGTCCCAAGCAGGTTCTGGAGCTTGATGACCAGGACAAGGTGTTTGCAGCGCGACGCGAAGACTGCATCTGTTGCGAACTTTGTGAACTCAGATGTCCCGACTTGGCCATAGAAATCGAAACAGAACAGGGCTCAGAATGAAGGAAAATATAAAATTTATTCAGGGTAACGAAGCTTGTGTGGAAGGGGCGCTGTATGCCGGACTCGAATTTTTTGCAGGATATCCCATCACACCTTCCACTGAAATTGCCGAGTTAATGTCGTACCGGTTGCCCCAAAAAGGCTGCCGATTTATTCAGATGGAAGATGAGATCGCCTCCATGAGTGCCATTATCGGGGCCTCTCTTACCGGCCACAAAGTAATGACCGCCACCAGCGGCCCGGGATTTTCCCTGATGCAGGAAGCACTGGGCTATGCGGTTATGGCGGAAATTCCTTGCGTCATTGTCAATGTACAGCGCGGTGGTCCTTCAACCGGCATTCCGACCCACGTCAGCCAAGGGGATGTGAATCAGGCCCGCTGGGGAACTCATGGCGATCACGCCATTGTCACGTTGACGGCTTCCAACCATCAGGATGTCTTTGCCATGACCGTGGAAGGTTTTAATATAGCCGAAACCTACCGGACACCGGTGATACTGCTTTTCGATGAAGTGATCGGCCACATGCGGGAGCGCCTGGTGGTGCCGGAAGAAGGCGAAATACCCCTGGTGGAAAGACTGAGGACCTCCGTTAGTGAAGGGGTGGACTATCATCCGTACCTGCCGCGGGAAGACGGCCGTCTGCCCATGTCTGATTTTGGCGGTGTGCATCGCTACAATGTCACCGGTCTGTTTCACGATATGTGGGGCTTCCCATCGGACAACCCCCAGGTAGTCCACGATCTGCTACGCCACCTGGTGGATAAGATTAATAACAATGTCAATCAAATCACAAATTTCAAGTCCTATTACCTGGATGATGCCGAGTCTGTTCTGATTTCTTACGGATCTTCGGCCCGCTCGGCCCTGCATGTGGTGGAACTTTTAAGGCCAAGAGGGGAACGCATCGGGCTGCTGGAACTCCAGACCCTGTGGCCCTTTCCGGATCAACTTGTTCGTCGAACATGTGAACATGCCAAGCATGTGATCGTTGTGGAGATGAATATGGGCCAAATACTCCAGGAGGTAAGAAGGGTTGTGGATCAGCCTCGGAAGGTGTTCCTGGCCAATCGTATCGACGGTGTTTTCATAACTCCCAGGGACATTAGAAACATTATGCGGCTGGTGCAAGGGAAGGGAGTGTAATCTATGGCAATCAAAGACTATATCAGGGAAAGGTTTTTCCCGCATATCTGGTGCCCGGGGTGCGGTCATGGGACCGTGATGAACAGTCTTCTCAGGGCCCTAGAATCTCTGGGGATGAGCCGGAATGAAATTGTGATGGTGTCGGGGATTGGGTGTTCATCCCGGATCTCCGGGTATGTCGATTTCCACACCCTCCATACCATTCACGGCCGGGCCCTGGCGTTTGCCACCGGCGTCAAGCTGAGCCGGCCGGAACTGAATCTGATCGTTCCCATGGGCGATGGCGATGCCTTGGCCATTGGCGGCAATCATTTCATCCATGCGGCCCGGCGTAATATTGATATCACCGCCATTGTTATGAATAATCGCATCTACGGCATGACAGGGGGGCAGTTTTCTCCTTTGTCCGGTTATGGAACCATGGCCACGACAGCGCCGTATTCCAACATTGATCACGCTTTTGACACGGTGGAACTGGCGATAGCCGCCGGGGCGACGTTTGTGGCCCGCAGCACGAGTTATCATGTTAAGCAGCTTTCAAAAATATTAAGAGACGCCATTCTGCACGAGGGATTTTCCGTGGTTGAAGTATTGTCCCAGTGCCCCACCTATTTTGGCAGAAAAAACCGGGCCGGAAGCGCCGTTGATATGATGGAGCAGTACAAAAATGATACCACGCCGATCGGATCCAAGGCCAAAAAGGAAAACCCCGACCTGATTGAAAGGGGCATTTTTGTGCAGAAAGAGATGCCGGAATACTGTCGCGAATACGATAAAATTATCGAAAAGGCCATGAAAGGGAATTAATTATGGAAAGATGCCGGATCGTATTTTCAGGCTCCGGAGGCCAGGGCGTTATCACCGCCTCGATTATCCTGGCCGAAGCGGCCGTACTTTATGAAAGCATGACTGCCGTTCAATCTCAGTATTACGGTCCCGAAGCCAGAGGCGGGGCGACGCGTTCTGATGTAATCATCTCCTACACTCAAATCAATTATCCCAAGGTGATTCAGCCCAATGTGCTGGTCTGTCTCACCCAGCAGGCGTATAATAAATTTTATCCCATCATACGGCCCGGCGGTTTGCTGATTACCGATTCCCGTTTTGTAAAAATTGAAAAAAAAGTCGATGCCCGGCATAAAGAACTGCCCATGTACCGGACGGTGATGGATCAGATCGGCAAGCCGATCGTTTTCAACATCTGCATGCTGGGGGCGGTCACCATGCTGGCAGATCTTGTGAAACCCGAATCAATCATGAAGGTTTTAGAGACTCGGATTCCTTCCGGTTTTCTGGAAATGAACTCAAGAGCCCTGGCTCTGGGGTTCAAGCTGGCAGAGGAGTATAAAAGCTGACTATATCCATCCAGCAACCCGATGAACCCGCCGGATTGTATGTACACATTCCTTTTTGCCTCCAAAAGTGTTCTTATTGTGATTTTTATTCCATAACCGATCCATCGCTTCATCAGGCATTTCTGGATGCTTTGATGATTGAAATGAACCTGAAGTCGGGTTTCGCATTAACGTTTGATTCCCTGTATATAGGGGGCGGGACTCCTTCGGTCTTTGGCGCCGAAACGATCGGCCGGATTATTGAAGCGGCCCACCGATCATTTAACATCCTCAAAGATGCTGAAATAACTCTCGAAGTCAACCCCGATACGATAACACCGGAAAAGCTCGAAGGCTTTCGGCGGGGCGGCGTAAATCGGATCAACATCGGGGTGCAGTCGTATAATCCTGAGAACTTGAATTTTTTGGGCCGGCTCCATTCCGACAGCGACGCCGATCTCGCCGGGAAGTGGGCCAGAGAGGCCGGATTTGAGAATATTTGTCTTGATCTTATTTACGGCATACCGGGGCAGACAAAAAAAGCCTGGGTAGCCGATCTTGAGCGGGCTCTGTCATTTGCGCCGGAGCACCTCTCCTGCTATCTGCTCACTTACGAGCCGGGAACGCCGCTGGACGCAAGCCGGCAAAAGGGCCGTTTTCACCCGCTGAATGATGATAAAATTAGCGATCTGTTTACGTCCACCATAGAATTTTTAGCCGCCCGTGGTTATGCCCAGTATGAAATGTCCAACTTTGCGCGCATCGATTCCGACAATACCGAAAAACCCGGTTTTGAGCAGAACCGTTCGCGGCACAACCGCAAATACTGGCTGTTTACACCGTACCTGGGATTAGGCCCTACATCCCACTCGTTCAAGGAACCTGAGCGTTTCTGGAATCAGCCTGATGTGCCCGATTATATTAACGAGCTGGCGGCGGGCAGGCTCCCGCCGTCGGGAAGAGAGATGTTAAGCCGGTCCCAGCTCATGATGGAAGCGATCTACCTGGGGCTCAGACAGACCGAAGGGATCCGTACGGAAGCCTTCGAAGAAAAATTTGCGGTCGACTTCCAGCGACAGTTTTCGGATACGCTGGAGGGTCTTGAGGAAAAGGGGTTGATCCGATCTACTCAAAACCGCTGCGCATTGACACACAAAGGCATGCTGTTTCTCGACAGCATTGTACCATTACTGGTCAACCAGATATAGATCAGGGCTCAAGGGTCGGGTGTCAGGTGTCAGGGGTCGGAGGACAGAGGTCAGTGATCAATAAATAGTAAGCAGTATACAGTGAAAGGTGAAAAGTAAACAATAAAACGTTATCAGTAATCAATGATCAGCGCCACAGACGCTACGCCCGCAACTCGCAACCCGTAACTCACAACCCGCCTTAAGTAGAAAGCGTCTTTATAAGAACCCCGATATAAAAGCGCGCGTGGCTGATCCGTGCCGCCATGTTGGCGCGATGGTTGGCCAGGATACCGTTCAAACTGGAATTGGTGATTATCAGTGGCTTGATTTCAATGGCGAGGCGACAGGATTCTATGGCATGATGCAGGACTTCCAAACCTCGCCGCGACTCCACGACGGTGTGAAAGTCTTCCATGATGGCTTCAAGGATGGTGTGCATGGCGCTGGCCACGCCCAGGGCATAAAAAAAGTAGTCGTCGGACTTAAAATAACTGACCGGTGTGCCGTCGTCTTCCTTATATTTGACCAGATTTTCGTCGCAGCTTCCCAGCAAGTCTTCGTAAGCCATCAGCAAGGGGATTAAATTGTCGGTTCGAGTGTAAAATTTAGCTGCGCCTTTTCCCAGCTTTTCCTTATAAATCTCCAGTTCTTTAAGGCCGTCGTTGTATTTTGATTCCGGGGACGGGAACCAGTACCGGTCTGACTTTATCATGAACCAGTTCATGGCGCGTTCAAGGTTTTGATCAAAGGACGCGGTACTTCCGGTGCGGGATATTCTTTCCGTCAGAATTACGACCGTACGCCGGGTGACCTCCAGTACGCCCAGTTGGAAATTGTTGATGTTGTCGGTAAAATTTAAGATGTCATTGGGTCGCCATCCCCAGAATCTGTCGTGCAATTCATAAGAGAGCGGTTTGATCATGGCTTCCATAAAGGCGACACCTTTGGGTCTATCTTTTTCAACTGTGGGAGTTTCAACACCGTGAGCGGCGGCAGAAGGAGCGGGTTTATGGGCCTCGGGCTTTTCATGAGCTGTTTGAGCTGGTTCCGGCTTTTTATGTACGGGTTCTTTGCTTTGCGGTTTTTCATGAACGGCTTCGATGGGCTCTTTTTCCACACCTTCTCCGGCAACGGCATCCTTACTTGTGGCAATCAAATCGGTACTCGCGATATGGCCGGCCGTGCCTTCCTTGTCTTCGATTTTTGCTTTGGCGGGCGTATGCTTGGTGGTTTCCGGTTGTTTTTGAAGAGGCTGTGTGTCGGGTTTATGGGCGGCCTCTTTTTTTGTTTTATCGGTATCATGTTGTCGGGCAACTTCTACACCGGCAGGTTTATCGAACAACCCAAAAACAGATCCCGCGACCCACAGGGCTACGGCGGTGAGTAAAATGCCTGCGACGACGCGTTTTGCGGCAAAAATTTTAAATTCGGTTGCTTCAATATTATTATCGTTGCTTTTTGAAGTTTCCATGATGTCTCCCTGTATCTGAGCAATTGGCCGGAAACATGCTACCCGCTTCTGAGTTTGCGGATATCTCCAACTCGGATAGTCACGTTTTGGGCGTCAAAGTATTCAATCAACGGTATTAAAAATTTGCGTGAGACCCCGGTCATATCTTTGAATTGCGGGGTTGTAAGTTCTTTGTTGGCCACCAAAAAGTCGACCAGTATTTTTTTCAACGTTTCGATCGCTTCCGCGTAAAAATAAAGGTCTTCTTTGGCTTTGATAATCAGCCCTTCCTCCATGAGCAGCATGAGCACTTCTTTAGCCCGATCAACATCAATGTCAAGAGTTTTGATGAGTTCTTTGAAATACGGCGGAGTCAGACTGCTTTGATGATAGGCATTTAAGATTTTTTTTCTGATCTGGGTCTGATCAACACCCAGGGAAACTTTGTGAGAAGCCAGGCGAATCGTGTTTTCATCCTGGACGATTTCGTTTTCCTTTATCATTTGAGTGAGCGCCAGATTGAAGAGTTTTGGACCCTGAACAGCAGGGAACTTGGACCTGAGTTCTTCTTTGGGCATTCCCGCTTTCAGGGGGTTGGTTTGGTGATAGTTGTTAAGATGTGCCGAAGCCTCTTTTTTAAGCTCGTTAAAGCTGTTTTGATGAATATAAATACGGCTTTCCCTGTCAGCCATAATCACTACCTGTTTTGAAAGGAGCTCCTGCAAATTGTTGAGGAGCTGTTTTTCGGGCAAACTAGTCATAATTTTAAGCTCGGAAAGAGAAACTCCGCCATAGCCGGCCGCATCGACATGATAAGAAATAATGGTTTTAGGATCATGGCCAACGAGGCTTTTTAATCCCTTGATAACTTCCGGTTTAAAGCGCTTATGCTTGGGCGGTATCGGGTTCAGGATCTGGCCGCCGCCGATGGTGCGTATGGGTGAGTAGCTTCTAATGACAAACCTGTCGTCCTTGATTAAGGCCACAGGAACATCGAGCCGCAGCTGGGCCAGCGTTGTTTCGCCCGGAGGAAGTTCCTCTGTCTCGAGTAGCACCAGGATACCGAGTACCTCACTGGTCCCCGCATGGAATCTGACACGGGTACGGTTTTTAAGCGGTTTTTTGTTGCTGCTCAGATAGTGCAGGGAAATGTCCAGCATGTAACTCGAAATTAAGGCTTGCGGGTTGGAAACAACTTCGCCGCGGCTGACCGCGGCTTTTTCAAGCCCTTGAAAGTTAATCGCCGTTCGCATGCCGGCTGTGGCCATATTAACACTTTGGTTATGGACTTGCACTCCCCGCACCTTGGAAGTGATACCGGAAGGATATATCATGATAGTATCGCCTACCTGAACACGCCCGGAAATCAGAGTGCCGGTAATCACGGTACCAAAGCCTTTCATAGTAAAAACCCGGTCAACAGGCAGCCGGAAAAGACTGGAGGATGAACGCTCGGGCACCTTGGTGTTGAGTTCCTCCAGGGTCTTTACAAATTCGGGAAGGCCCCGGCCGTTAATCGATGATACCGGTACGATGGGACTGTTTTCCAAGAATGTTCCCCGGGTAAAACCTCTGATGTCATCGATGACCAGTTCCAGCCATTCTTCATCCACAAGGTCGATCTTGGTCAGAACCACCAGCCCGTATTTTATCCCCAGAAGTGCACAAATTTCCATGTGCTCCCGGGTTTGGGGCATAACGCCTTCGTCCGCGGCGATTACCATAGCAACAATGTCGATCCCGGTAGCTCCGGCAACCATATTTTTAACAAATTTTTCATGACCCGGAACATCGACAATCCCCACGTGCTGCCCGTCGGGAAGGTCAATGTATGCAAATCCTAATTCGATGGTTATGCCCCGGAGCTTTTCTTCCTTAAGACGGTCGGTATTGATACCTGTAAGCGCTTTGATCAGAGACGTTTTTCCGTGATCGATGTGTCCGGCGGTGCCGAGAATAACCTGTTTCAAACTGGTTTTACTCCTTAAATTTTTATGCTCAATTAGGTTTTTTTTTGTTTCTAAAGTACTCCATAACATACGACATCCCCACCAGAAAAATGCCTAAGGCGATTACATAGACAATATTAGCCCGGGGATAGAAAAAGCGCGACAGCAGGACGGCAAAAGCAGCACCTAATATCGCTCGAATTACGAAAATGCTCAACTGGTTCAAAGGTTTAACCTTTCACACCTACAACCTGTATCAACTGTTAATAAAATCGTAGTGCGATTTTATTGCAAAAAATAATATATCAGAACCTATAATGGGTCAATAACAAGTTTCCTCCGGATTTGTAATGAAAAATTTATCTGACTTTTTCTAAGCGTTCAAGAATATAACAAATCGTTAATTCAAGGAAATTGTCGTCAAAAAAGTGTTGCGTAACCCATTGAAAAGTTATAATGAATTATTGAGAAAGATTATGAATGACTTATGCGCCCGTAGCTCAGCTGGATAGAGCGCCGGCCTTCGAAT
>JABMQM010000196.1 GCA_013203195.1 Desulfobacteraceae bacterium
GCATTACTCAATCATCATAAATATCTAAATCCGGATACAGCTTTGTGGCACATTCCGGGCAAATGCTGTGACTGAATTCAGCTTCTGAAAGGAATTCTGTCAATTATATAAAATCAGCGGAGCAAAGCGACTCCATAACTTTAGTCACTTTAAACTTTTGTTGAGCGGCTAAGCCGCGTTATATAAAACCGCGCAGCGATTTTATTCGCTGATCAGCTTTTTGATTCCGTCAATAAGCCGCTGTTCGTCAGAATCTTCCTGCAAGACATCAAGCCGGAGTAGTTTAGGCTTTTCCTCCAGCAGCTTTGATTTGTTCAAGTACCTTTCAACTTCGGTGCTGTTGGCAGAGTCGCTGGCATGTGCCGCGATCGTAATGCCGATCCTGTTGGCATAGGCCAGCATTTTTTTTAGCTCCGGAATAGCCTCATTTCCACTGGTATCCCAGTCATCTCCGTCGGTCCCGTGGAAAATATAAATATTGTAATCCTGTGTCAGATTTTCTTTTTCCACAATTTCGTTGACCATGCGATACGCTGCAGACACCTGCGTACCGCCGGCAACTTTGGAGTTATAATAGGTATAAAAATCTTTAACTTCTTTGGCCTTGGTATCATGCACGATAAAACGGGTTTCCACCTGTCTGGCATATTGGTACAACAGCCAGCTGTAGATCAGGACGTGCTGGGATACCACAAGTTCAGTGGCTTTGCCGATCATGGAACCCGAATAGTCTCTTAAGAAAAAGACCATGGCCTGGGACTCATAGTCCTTTTCACGGGAGAGGATGCGATAAATTTTATCATTGGGCGCGATCAGAAAGCCGGTGGGGTCGATATTGCCGACATCGGGCAGATTCCCCAGACTGATATTGGTTTCGACAATTTTGCGCAACGTAGCCTTTTTATCAATAATCTGGCCAAAACCCCGATTTCTGTCGGTCATGTCATAGGTATAACGAGTGAGGGAACGCTTTTTACCCTTGTCTTTGAGGTTGGGGAGTTCAAACTGCTCCGTCAGAATCTTGCCCATATCATAGGCATTGGACTCTATCTCGTGCTGGCCGTCATCGCCTTCGCCCGGCCCCGATCCCTGTTCAGCATCTTGGGGACGCAACGGTTCTTCGCCGATGGTTTCACCCTCTTCACCTTCTCCTGCTCCGCCGGCCTGCTCTTCTTCAAAAGGCTGCAATGTCGGGTCATGATAAAATTTTTCTTCCACGGTGGTGGGTACCACCACGACCTTATCTTTAGCCCCCTTGCCCGGTTTGATCATGCGCCCGATACGTATTTTGCGCGGAAACCCATCGTCCTCTCTTTTTTTGTCACGTTCCAGCAGTTCGTCAACGCTACGCAAACATGTAGTGTACGAACTTTGAGGAGCATGGACGTCCTGCAAGACGCAAGGATCGTTGTATGCATAAATGTTATCTGAAGCACGGTCGACCGTATCGCTTGGGGCAGCTTTGGCACGCGCAACCGCCGAAGAGACTTCATGGGAGTGATCGCCCTCCAGTTCGGACAGGATCTTTTGCTCCTGTAAGGGTGTCAGGCCTCTTTGCTTAATTTGATGATAAAATTTTAACAGTTCAGGATCCATGTTATAGGCTTCATTCGGTTTTATTGGCCATCCTCCTGCGTGCAGAAGTACTCGATGGTTTTTTGGGCACAGGTTTTACAGTAATTGAGCTTGGTCAGCATGGTGTCGATCATACGATCATACAGCTTCTGATTTTCTTCATTGGTACGATTTGCCAAAGCTCCGATGAGACTTCCGGCTCCGGCAATGTCGGACTTGAGACGCACGTCAGTGACCGCTTTGATCAACTCCAGATTATCCATGAAATCGTAATTGGAATCGACGGAAATTTTCTGACCGTATATTTTGCGAATAGAAGTTCTGAAAGTTTCGCGTTTTTCCTGGGTTTTGAGCCCCAGGCGTTCTTCAATGCTTTTGATATAGCGTTCGTCGATTCTCATGGCCTGAAGTTCACCGCTCTGGGGGTCTTTGTATTTCCACATTTTGTCCGGCCCCAGGTTTTCGGCATCAATGCCGATGATCATGTTGACATAGTTCATTACGTCTTTGCGGATGGCGAGCGGCTCATCCATATAGGCGTTGAACATTTCGGTCATGACTCGTTCGCGGTACATTCCCTTGGCGGTTTTAAGATCTTCTAAGAATTTGACCCTGTCATTGGCATCGGTAACATAGTCTAAAATGACACGTTCAAGGGTTTTAAAGATGTCATAGGCGAACATGCACCGTCCTTCATTGGTTTCGGAGCTTTCAATCAACAGCTGTACAGCTCTTCCCAGGTTGCGCTGCCCCAGGCCCTTTTGGCCGAAACGCTTGGTGATGTCCGGGTCATGGTTGAGCGTGTCGATGACTTCAGACAAGGTCTTGATGCTCTTTTCACCGGCGACTTCACCGGCAGCCAGCTTCATGGTTTCAATGGCTGTCAGCTTTTCGGAGTTAGGGAGGCGTGATAGAACCACCGCTACTGATGCGGAGTAATTCAAGTTGGGATCTTTGTGCAGGCTTTCCTTGTTGAGAGTCGTCTTGGTATCGCTTCCAATGGCGTATGATGTAAGATCTTCCTGCAGCTTGTAGTCCGTGTTGTGCGAGACATAGCAAATGCGGCACCGGTCAACGATAGGCGCTTCTTCCTTTTCGGCTAAAAACCGGTTAAACTCGGAGTTGTTGCTGGTGGCGATGATCAGGGTGTCAATAGGCCATTTGAAGCCGTCAATTTCAATATTGCGGTTTTGGATAACGCCCAAATACACTTGGACCAGGTCCTTTTTATTTTTAAATATTTCATCGCTGAAATGAATGCCGCCGCCGGCAACACGTGCCAGTGCGCCGCGCCTTAAGTCAAAACGATACGGATTGTTGGTGTCGGTAATATGAAGCAGTCGCTGGATAGACTCTTCCCCATGCAGATCCACGGCTGAAGACGTGATTTTGTCTTTGGCCGGGTACTTGCCGGTTACGGTCCCCAGGCTTTCCGTCAACGGCACCTGAGTGATGTCAATGAGATCGAGCATCTTTTCGGTGTTGCCGCCGGCGTAATTGCGGATACTGTTCCAAATATATCCGCTGCAGGCACCTAAGGGGCGGTAGTTTTCGTAAAGGACTTCGATCTCTTGGTCTGTAAAACCTATTTTTTCAGCCAGATAGTTTTTGCTTTCTTGAAGATCGTCAAAGATGTTCATAGCCAGGATCATGGGATCCTCAAAAGTTTGGGATTCAACGGAAGAGATTTTTCCGTACCCGTTGAGCTTGTCTAAATTGTTGAACCTGAAGGTGTACTTGCGGTTTTTATCCCGGGATAAAAACTGACGATATTTTCTGCAAAGAAAATCGACAAAAAAGGTTTTACCGTTTCCAGGCTCTCCAACGAGGACAAAAGCCATTTCTTTAGATGAGCCGTTCTCGGCCGCATCTTTGACAAACGAGACGAAACTGTTGATTTCGTCATACATACCGATGATATGTTTTGCCCCCGTGTTGAAAATCTGGAACGTGTAAGTTGTTTTACCTTTGACGGTGATTTTTTCGATATCACTCTCTAGAATCATCCTGGAAACGCCCTGGAAAGCATTTTCAAAGCATCGTTTGCCTTCTTTGACAGCAACCAGATGATTGTGGAGTGTCTGATTACTATTGTTAGC
>JABMQM010000197.1 GCA_013203195.1 Desulfobacteraceae bacterium
AATAGTTCAGCCACAAAGGCACTAAGATTATTACATGCAAAAGTCATTTGTCACTTGTCATTGGAGTGCTACGCTTGAGGAGCGCTATGCTTTAGGATCGCTTCGCTTAAGGGGAAAAAGTCTTTTTATCAATACCCCTCAAGGCCGCCAGGCCGCTCCTCAAACAAAGTGCTCCTCAAGCGTAGCACTCCAATGACAAGTGACAAATGACTTTTACATTTATTAGTGCCTTTGCGGCTGAACTATTACAAAACTGAGAGTTGATTTAAATTTACCATGCTATATTCCAAAGTCTACATCGACGCTTTCGGCTATGAACTGGCCCCTAACATCGTTACATCCGACGACATTGAAGATCGCCTGGAACCGCTGTACAAAACCCTGCATTTGCAAAAAGGACAACTGGAAGCAATCACCGGAATCCGGGAACGACGCTTCTGGGATCCGGACCAAACTATGAGTAAAGGTGCTGTCAAGGCCGGCAAAAAGGCCCTCGAAGCTTCCGGTATTGCACCTGATGACATCGGCATGTTGATCTATGGAGGGGTCTGCCGGGACAATCTGGAACCGGCAACCGCCTGCGCCGTGTCCCACGGTTTGGGCCTGGGTCCCGAAACCCAGGTTTTTGATGTCTCCAATGCCTGCCTGGGAATCATCAATGGTATGGTCCTGCTGGCCAACGCCATTGAACTGGGTCAGGTCCGGGCCGGCCTGCTGGTGTCGTGTGAATCGGCCCGCCAGATCGTAGATTCGACCATTGAACGCCTGCTTGAAACCAGAGACATGGAGCATTTCAAACTGACTCTGGCAACCCTGACCGGCGGTTCGGGTGCCGTAGCCGTACTGATGACGTCGGCTTCTGTCTCTGACAGGGGACACCGCCTGCTGGGCGGCGTCATCCGGAGTGCAACCGACCATCATGAACTGTGCCGCTGGGGACCGGATACCGGCATACCCGCCAGCGGACTGCATGTCATGCAGACCGATTCCGTCGGTGTACTGCAGCACGGCGTAGCCCTTGGCATCGAAACCTACAAGGCCTTTAAAAAAGAACTCTCATGGCCCCAGGACAAGCCCGACAAGGTTATCTGCCATCAGGTGGGATCCGCCCATCAGAAATATATTTTGGACTCTATCGATATCCCGCCGGAGAAAGACTTCACCACATTCCAGTACTTAGGGAACATCGGCACTGTATCTCTGCCGATTACGGCTGCCATTGCTTCCGAACGTGAATTTTTAGTTAAAAATGATCTGGTCGGTTTTTTCGGTATCGGCAGCGGCCTGAACTGCCTCATGCTGGGAGTTGAGTGGTAGGTACGGGTTGCGAATTACGGGTTACGGGTTACGGATTACTAATAACTGCTATGATTTGTAGAAAAAACAAGCAAATAGACATCTCACCTTTTCGGCATCTGTACCCTTTTAAATCACGCTTTATGGACAGGAATGGTCTTAAGTACCACTTTCTGGACGAAGGTGCTGGTGATGCAGTGGTAATGGTTCATGGGAATCCTACATGGTCGTTTTATTTTCGGGAACTTGTCAGAGAGCTGTCCACGCAGTTCCGTATTATTGTGCCGGATCATATCGGCTGCGGCCTGTCTGACAAACCCGGCACCAGCAAATATGATTACAGACTGAAAAGCCGCGTTAATGACCTGGAGGCCCTGCTTGATCATCTTGGATTGAACAATAACATTACCCTCGTGCTGCACGACTGGGGAGGCATGATCGGTATGGCCTATGCCTTGAAACATCCACAACGGATTCGCAGATTGGTAATTATGAACACCGCCGCCTTTTTTCCGCCCAAGGGTAAAAAGCTTCCCATGCGACTCCGGCTGGTGCGCAATGTCAGGCCCCTTGCAACTCTGGCTGTTCAAGGATTCAATCTTTTTGCCTGGGGGGCTCTGGCCATGGCTGCTCACAAAAAACTGTCCCGGGCTGTTAAATCCGGCCTGACAGCCCCATACAACTGCTGGGGAAACCGCATCGCAACCCTTAAATTTGTTCAGGATATTCCTGTCAGCAAAAAAGATCCCAGCTACAGCCTGGTTAAAAATGTGGATCAAAATTTGCATCAACTGGCACATGTGCCCATGCTGATCTGTTGGGGCCGGCGCGACTTTGTTTTTGACACCGATTACTTGCGCGAGTGGCAGCGCCGTTTTCCGGATGCCGAGACACATCTGTTTGCAGATGCCGGTCACTATGTTCTCGAAGATAAGCCGGATGAAATCGTGCTGCTGGTAAAAGCTTTCTTATCACGCAAACATTGATGGCGTCGTAAAAAGTCAATTACCACCCCTAAAAGAGGTGGCTTGACGTTGACCCTGAAAGGGTCTTTTATATCTCTCACAGAGCCCACAGAGTTCACAGAGAAAGATAATTATCATTTTTCATCTAACCGCTGGGCGCCGGCAAATGAAAACCGCTATGCCCCAAGGTTAGATTGATTTTTTCTTTCCGCCCTCTCGGCGGAAAGGAAAAAACCAAAACCTCTGTGACC
>JABMQM010000198.1 GCA_013203195.1 Desulfobacteraceae bacterium
AAAGGCCTTGACGAATTTGGCGCCGCTGCCCTGAAACTTCATGGCGCCGCGGGTAAACTTGCCTTTTACCCGGGAGAGTTCTTGGGCGGAGATGCTGTGCTTTTTAAGGTCTTTTTTGTTTCTGATGTAGCCCCAAACCAGATACCCGGCCGGGATGTCCAAAGGTTCATCCAGGTCGATGATGGTGTGAGGCGCTATGATGCTGCCTTTCCCAATCGTTAACTTATGATCGGGTGTTCCGCGCAAAAATGAATTAAACCCCACAAAAACGTTTTTCCCCAGCTTAGCATGTATGATTGTGGCCCCGTGGGCGGTCACATTGTTGCCTTCCAGGCGGGAGTCGATAATATAACAGTTTTCCTGGGCATTGGCGCCCTTGCCCATCCAGGCGTTTTCCAGGTAGGCCCGCTGAGCGACAAGAACATTCTCACTGATGTGGCTTTCCCCTCTGACTAATGCATAGCGGCTTACAGAGGCATTGGAAGGAACGGAGATGGATGCTTTGAGGTTAACCACATCAAAGATCTCTTGAAAATCCGCTTTACGCGCATCCACAAAGTCGATAAATATCCCCCGCGGTTTTTTGTCAGGCTCCAGAGTTATGTATTTGTCTAACACTTTTTTCGGAAAACAGTAGCTAAAATCGAACACATCCTTATTTTTGACCCAGATCTTACCGGGCTCCACTTGCTGGTGAGAAAGCTCTCCCACCTGCACGTAAGCGAATGTTCCGATAATACAGTCAGTGAGTGTCGTTAAGTCAACGGTGCTGAAAGGCCCTAAAAAACATCCTTCCACCGGGGCGCCGTGAATGTTGGCATAATGCAGGGCGACCGTATTCTGAATTAAAAAGGTTTCCAGGTCTTCAGGGTCATGGGAGTGATTGTGAACCAGAGTCTTGACAAGATAGGCATCTCTGATCCGGATGACTTCATCGTCACGCAGGGGAATTGGAGACCCCTGGAAATGATAGACTTCCCCTCTTTTCTTTAGTTCGTCTCCCCGGATGTCGCTTTTATAAACCACGGAAAGATCTACCGTGCATTTGCCGAAGAAATAACTGCCGGCCAGGTTGCTGCGGCGGAAATGAAAAAGAACCGGATGTTGGGGCGAAAATCCGTAAATAGAATAGAATTTGACCAGATGATTTAAAGGTACCGCTTTACGAATATAGGGGCCGACATCCATACCGGTTTCTCTAAGATTAAGATTTACACGTTCGATGATGCGGTCTATCAGATTTTCAAGCTGTTTCATTTTAACTCCTTGTACTTATATCTGGTTTAGCGGTTCAACGTTCAAGGTATTACAACCCTTGGACCTATAACAGATTAGTTTAGTTTATAATTAACCCTGTTCCCATAACATCCAATTGCCAGCCGGACAAGTTTTTTTTAAGCTCCCTGTCCCGTTGCTACCGTTACCACAAACATATTCCGATTGAACTGCAACAGCGAGCGCATTCCCCGCAGCCAGCTTGTTGGAGCGCAGCGGAAATCCCGCCTAAGCGGGGCTGCGGGGTTAGCGAGCGAATCAAACAAATTGGCAGAATTCCTTACAGTCTAAGATTCCCTGCAAGAAGCTTGATGGAGCGCAGCGGAAATCCCGCTCAGCGGGGCTGCAGGGTTCTTTAATCATTTCCTGTAACAATGTTAAAAAGTCTCCAAAGATTTTGATTAGATCGGCTTGCCTGTTGAATGCTTCAGCAGGGCAAGCTGTGTGAGCAAATTAGAGCGCATTAAAGCGAACATCATTAAAATACTTCATATTGTTGATAAAAACCATATTCCCACAATATATTATTAAAACCGTCGCCATGTTCGATTTTTCAGCCAAAATCGTTGCAAATCGCAACGATTTTTTCAATTGACATCGAACCCCGGGTAATATATGAATCACCGTCTCAGTGTTTGTTTTTCCCAGTGTAATCCATAGGAATGGAGGAAGGAATGGTCAAAAACACGAAATTATGGTTGATTCTTCTGGCGTGCTTGTTCATAACGACACTGACGGTGTCTCCGGCGTTGGCAGACGCATCAGCTGAAACTGTAACAGATGGTCATGTCTGGTGGTTCTGGCCGTTGGTGCTTTTAATTATAACTTTTATTATGGGAATTCTCGCCGTACTTGGCGGTGTGGGAGGGGGCGTCCTCTTTGTGCCGATTATCAGCGGCTTTTTCCCTTTTCATCTGGACTTTGTGCGCGGCACCGGCCTGCTGGTGGCCCTTTGCGGCGCTCTGGCAGCCGGACCGGGACTTTTAAAGATGAATCTTGCCAGTTTGCGTCTGGCCATTCCCGTGGCCCTGATTGCCTCCACCTGTGCGATTATCGGGGCCATGATCGGCCTGGCGCTGCCCACCAACATCGTTCAGATTGCTCTGGGGGGCACAATCTTAGGGATTTGCGTTCTAATGCTCACCGCCAAAAAATCGGTAGTACCGGATGTGCCCCAGGCGGATAAGCTCTCGTCCATGCTGCAAATTTACGGTGTTTACCAGGAGGCCAGCACGGGCGAAATTATCGACTGGAAAGTGCATCGTACGCCGCTGGGGCTGTGTCTGTTCGTTCTGATCGGCCTTATGGCCGGGATGTTCGGCCTGGGGGCCGGCTGGGCCAACG
>JABMQM010000199.1 GCA_013203195.1 Desulfobacteraceae bacterium
GTATGATATATAGCAATCTGGAGCCAGAGACAGGAGTTGAACCCGCGACGTCCTCATTACAAGTGAGGTGCTATACCAACTGAGCTACTCTGGCAGCTCTCCTTAATGTTATGTTATTATAATGTATATGGTTTATAAACAGGTCTTCCCTTAGATATAACCCCTATGTCTAACTACCTTTAAAATAAATATCAACCTTTATTTTTATCAATTAGGCCTAAATATTTCAAAATATACCCAACTTTTCCCTGTTTTTTGTCTGATATCGTCTCTTTTTATTGTTTTTATCCTTCTATAAAATCGCGACGCGATTTTATGCAACGCGGCTGTGCCGCTAACAAAAGAAATTTTAATACTAACAAATTTATTATAACATAACTAATTGCCGACGCGCCCTGTATATGGTATACTCTGGAATTGACAAATACAATATCCTGTGATAAAAGACCTCTCAACACTTTAAAGACTGTCTTTCTAAACCCTTTTACCTATTATAGTCAATCTGTTTTTGAAAGGAAACTGATTTGAAAAGTTTACCTATCCTTTTTCTGCCGGTTATGCTGCTGTTACTGTCGAGCGGATGCTTGCAGTCCCTACAGTCTTTACATAAAACACCCGTAGCCCAGGATGGTAATAATGTACAGTCTTCAAACAGTGTTGCGCCAGTAACGGAATCATCCGCAGAAACCGGAGCCCAAAACAAGCAGCCCGCACAGGCTGATGCTACTCTGGAAGAAGACAACAGCGCAGTTTCCGAAGAAAATGATATTGGAAAGTTTACAGACAATACAAAAGGGCTTTCTGATCAAGCAAAATCGATCCAGCCCGTTTTGGATGAAGCGCTCGATTTCTGCCGTGTATCCCAGGATTTATGGCAAAAAGGAGAGCTTGAAAACGCCTTGGAAGCCCTGGATCAGGCATATTCTTTAATCTTGAACATCGATACGTTGGACGACCCCAAGCTAATCCAGCAGAAAGAAGATCTGCGTTTTATGATCTCAAAACGTATCCTTGAGATTTACGCATCCCGCCATATTGTCATCAATGGAGACCATAACGCCATTCCTCTGGTGATGAACAAACACGTCCAGGCCGAAATCGACCGCTTTACCAAAAAAAATGAGAAAAGTTTTTTCATTGAATCGTATAAACGCTCCGGCAGATATCGCCCCATGATCGTTGCAGCTCTGAAAGAAGCCGGTCTTCCGGTTGAATTGTCCTGGCTGCCGCTGATCGAGAGCGGGTTCAAGGTTAATGCACTTTCAAGAGCTCGCGCCCTGGGTCTATGGCAATTTATTCCCTCAACCGGATACAAGTTCGGCCTTAAACGCAATCAATTCATCGACGAACGCATTGATCCGGTTAAAGCAACCCAGGCCGCCATCTCTTATTTAAAGGAATTGCATCAAATTTTCGGAGACTGGTCCACCGTACTGGCAGGTTATAACTGTGGGGAAGGCAAGGTCCTGCGAGTCATCCGGAACCAGAACATCAATTACCTCGACAACTTCTGGGACTTATATGAACGTCTTCCACAGGAAACCGCAAGGTATGTCCCCAGATTCTTGGCCACACTGCATATCATCAAAAATCTTGAAAAATACGGTTTCGATTCACTAGCGTTCGATCCGCCCTGGGTCTATGAAGTCGTATCAATATCCAAACAGGTTCACTTGCGGAATGTTGCCAAAAGAATCGGC
Organism: Desulfobacteraceae bacterium; assembly: GCA_013203195.1. Classification (GTDB taxonomy): domain Bacteria; phylum Desulfobacterota; class Desulfobacteria; order Desulfobacterales; family UBA11574; genus Desulfatibia_A. The sequence continues at coordinate 1,701 of JABMQM010000199.1, forward strand.
ACAACTGAAAAAACACTAAAGGAGCTGAACCCCGAACTCCGTTACCACATACTGCCCCCGGAAAAGTACCCTTTGAGGATTCCACCAGGCAAAGGCAAAGTGCTTTTGGCGCAACTGGATAAGATCCCCGTATCCTATCCGCCCCAGCGTGCCTATATCTATCACCGTGTTAAACGCGGCGAGAGCCTTTCAACGATTGCTAAAAAATACCACACCAGTGTTAATAGCATCGCACGGGCCAATAATATTCGCAAACGGCACTTTATCGTTGCCGGCAAGAAGCTAAAAATACCGCGGAAAGGTACCGTCGTCTACAGATCTAAAAAATACGATAAACCCTTGCCCGGCCGGCCGGCCGTTCATATTGTAAAAAGCGGTGACTCACTCTGGATAATAGCCAAGCGGTATGGCACAACTACCAAAAAAATTCAGGGGCTCAACAACCTGAAGACCACAAAACTTTCCATCGGCCAAGCCTTAAAAATCCCCGGGTTCAAGGATGAACTTCCTGCCGGTGAGACCTTAAAGACCTACGCGGTCAAACGCGGAGACAGCCCTTTCCAGATCGCCCAGAGCAATAAAATGTCTCTGGAACGCTTCCTGCGTATCAATCGCCTGACACCCAGAAGCAAAATATATCCGGACCAGACACTATACGTGGAATAAAATCGTAATACGATTTTATATTTCATTTGAATCCCCCGCTGCTTGCAGCGGGGGATTCAAATTTATAGAACCGCTTTAATCTCTTCGGCAATGCGATTGGCAGTATCCCGTGGAGTCTTTGAATCCCTGATGGGCCGCCCTATCAC
>JABMQM010000200.1 GCA_013203195.1 Desulfobacteraceae bacterium
ATCAACGCCCTATTCCCCTCAGCCAAAAACATGCATGCCAAAAATTCTTGGAGCATGTTTTCGAAAATAAAAATATTTATCTATGCCTTAGAGCAATAGTCGTGCCACAATTTTATAATAGTAAAATAACAATGATTACAGGATTTTATGGTCGCTCCGGGTATGCGGGAAAAAATTGGCGGATTACATTTTTGTAACAAACAAGCCTGTTAAGTCACAAAATTGTAGGAAATTCTTAACCCGCATCCATAATATCTTTCCAGATCTTCTCGACGTTTTCCCTCAAGCTGCGAAATTTGCTTTCAGGTATTTGGGCGGGTTTTTCCTGGAGGTTGAGCTTATGTACAGCTGCTCTATAGGTAAGATATGCTTCTTTGAGAAGGTTGGCCGTATGTTTTTCAAGTATGCCTGTTTCGATCAAGGTTTCGAGGATACGGACATTGTCGGTCCACTGCAAGAGCTGCGCATATTCACAGGATTTTAAAAGCACCAGATACTGAACAAGAAATTCAATATCGACAATTCCCCCTGAATCCTGTTTGAGATCAAAAAACCCCGGTTCAGGGTTCAAAAGCTCTCTGCGCATATTTTTGCGCATGTCTGCAACCTCTTTTTGAAGGTCGGTTTTAATCCGGGGCCCGGCAAGTACCTCCTGGCGTATCTGATCAAAATGCTCTGCTATTTTAAGATCACCGCTTACCGACCTGGCCTTGATAAGAGCCTGATGTTCCCATGTCCTTGCTTTGTTCATCTGATAATCTTTAAACCCTTCGATGTGACTCACAAGCAGGCCTTGGCTGCCGCTGGGGCGCAGCCGCATATCGGGTTCATAAAGCATGCCGGCAGGCGTATGCGCGCTTAAGATATGAATAACTCTTTGTCCCAGGCGGGCAAAAAACTGTGAGTTATCTATGGGCCGCAAACCGCCGTGGGTCTGCCCCTCGATTCCCGCATGTAAAAAAACCAGGTCAAGGTCAGAGCTATAACCGAGCTCAATACCACCAAGCTTGCCATAGGCAATGACGGCAAAACCTCTGCCTCTTCCATCTTCGCATAACCGGCATAGCGGTCTTCCGTGTTTCTCAACCAGATGGCTCCATGCCAGTTCAACAACTTCATTTAAGACCGTCTCGGCGATTTCGGTAAGATGATCGCTGGTCCTCATCAGCGGAAGGGCACCGGCAATATCTGCTGCCGCCACCCGTAATGTGTTGATCTGTTTAAAAATACATAATTCTTGAATCTGATATTCAAGATCTTGGTCTGATATTCGATCAAGTCTTTTGCGCACTTCCTCTACAAGATCTGATTTCTCCGGAGGAGCATACAGGGTGCGAGTGTCAAGAAGTTCATCCAGCAGAACAGGATGACGAGCCAGAAACGATACGATCCATGGACTGGCATTTGCAAACTTAACCAGATGGTCAATTGTGGTGGGATTCTCTAAAAAAAAGGCCAGGTAGTTGGTACGTCTTTGTATGGTCTTGACAAGATCGACGATACGATTCAAGGCAGAAAGGGGTTGTTCTGACAGTCCAATTTTTTTCAACATTAACGGCATCAGTTTGTCGAGGCGCTGCCGTCCTTGACTGCTGAGTAACCGCGTGGCCTGATCGTTGCGCAGGTAACCCAAAAGACGCATAACCTCCGCGGGGTTCTCAAATCCGGTTTCGATCAGCAAATTCCGACTCTGCTCTGCTTCTATCAGGTTTTGCCATACCGCTTCCAATCCGGTTTCTATTCTTGCGACTTGATCACCTGAATATTCTGCATCCTTGGCTTCCAGCAATTTATTAAAATGATCGTGTACATTTTCCCTGTGCCTCTCAAGACAGCCAAAAAAGGTCTCAGGATCTGCAAATCCCATGGATGCTGCCAGGCGCACTTTCGCAGCAGGATCTGTCGGTAGTTCATGGGTCTGCTGATCGGCAAATTCCTGCAGACGATGTTCCGTGTTGCGCAAAAACTCATATGCAGTTGTAAGTTCATCACATACCTTCTCGGAAATGTAATTTTCAAAAAGAAGGGCTTTCAAAACTGTTTGGAGGCGGCGTTCCTGAAGAGCAGGCACAACTCCGCCCCGTATGAGCTGAAATACCTGGCCAAAGAATTCAATTTCACGTATTCCTCCGGGACCTAACTTAATATTGTTTGCCAGCCCTTTACGTTTAACTTCAAGAGAAATTTTCTGCTTCATATGCCTTAAAGATTCAAAGACGCCAAAATCGAGATATCTGCGATATACAAAGGGTTTAAGCCTTTCCATAAGAAGGGCGCCGGCCTCTTTGTCACCTGCAGCAACCCTGGCCTTGATCAACGCGTAGCGTTCCCACTCCCGACCCTGGTCCTGGTAGTATGTCTCCATTGCATCGAAACTCATCACCAGCGGGCCGCTTTCGCCATAAGGCCGAAGATTCAGATCGACTCTAAAAACAATACCATCTGAAGTTGTTTCTCCAATTATTTTTATCAATCGGCGGCA
>JABMQM010000201.1 GCA_013203195.1 Desulfobacteraceae bacterium
ATATTTGTTGTTGATTCGGCCGTTGCTCATCACAATCCGGGTGTTGCCGTTGAGTCTTGCCATCAGAGTTGCCACGGATTCTCCCTGCCCCTTCATGTTGACGTCTATATCCATCCTGCCATACAGCAGATCTGTGATGCCCAGATCTTGGAGCATGTTACCCACATCGAACTGATCGATCTTGATCGCCGCCGCCATAGCTGCTGTTTTGCGCTTTGGTTTGAAATCAACATACCCGTTTAGAGTGCCGCCGCCGATGAGCGCTTTAATAGGCTTTAGCTTAAGGTGTCCATTTTTGAGGATCATGTCTAATTTAAGATCATTGACAGCAAGCTTCGGTGTTAAAAGGCGCACGATCCGGAGTTTGACTTCTGCATCCATCGACTTGAGTAATCCAATCGGCAGTGGGTCGCTGGGAAAGACTTTCTTTCGTTTAGGCTCTGATTTTTCGACAACCTTTTCTTTTTTGTCTTCCTTTTTGGGAAGGAATGGACGCAGATCAAGGTTTTGTATTGCCAGTGAAGCCGACAGTCTCGGCACTTTGCTTGAAAGGTTAACTTCCAGAGACCCATCGAGGCTGTTGTCGCCGATTGTGGTCTTTAAGTTAGAGACTTTATAAATATCAGGCGCGGGGCTAAGCAAGCGTGCAGATATATTAAAGGGCCCTTTGAGGGGGATCGGCTTTCCGACAAACTGCTCTATATTCAACAGATTCTGTCCAACAAGGGAAAAGCGAACATTAAAACTTCGGTGGCCAGTTGGGTCCTTAATCGTACCATCAAGAGTGAGGATCGTGTCAGCAGCCTTTGCTCTTAAATTAGAGATTTTGTAACTGTTGGGCTCGGGGTCGATCAAGCGTGCGGAAATGTCAAAAGGTCCTTTGAGGGGAAGCGGTTTTCCGGTAAGCTGTTCCAGGTCTGCCAGGTCTTTACTCACAAGCGCAAATTGTATTTGAAAACCGCGCGGCCCGGAAATATCCTGAATCGTACCATCAAGGGTTAGCGTAGAGTCAACAGCTTTTGCAGTTAGTTTCAGCGGCCAGGCCTTGTCAGGATCGACCAATTTTGTAAGCGCGCCCATTGTGCTCTCCACCTCAAAGGGGGTGCCGTTAAAATCACCTTTTAGATTGAGAGTTAACGGACTTTCGGGGCCGGTGGCGTGAGCTTCAAGGTTTTCTATATTTACAGCAAGAGTTTTGTTTTTCCGGGCGTCTTTGTATGTCAACTGTCCTTTTTCGATCCGCAGATCTTTAAATATTAATGCAGGTAGTTCTATTTTGCTTGGTTCTGCTTCTTTTTTTTCAGGTTTCGGAGTTCTATCTTTTCCCGAAATTTCAAACTCAAGGTTGGTCTTACCGGCTTTGTCAGTTTCAATCAGGATGTCAGGTTCAACCAGAACCAGGCGCTTGATCTCAATGTTCTTGCTAATCAACGGCAAAAGGGCCACCTGAACTTCGATGCGTCGGACCTTGACCATTTCTGGTCGTGAACCCCATGATGCATTTTGAAAACTCACGTTTTCAACCAGCAACTTTGGTGTAAGACCGATCTTGAGATCAATATCCCCGTCCAGTGTTAGCTCACGGCCGGTAGCCTCTTTGGTCACCCGGGCTATTTGAGGCTTCAGATCGTTGAAGTCATACCTCGACAAGATCACAAACATCGCAACGATTGTCAAAAAAATAAGAAGAGCGGCGGCTCCCACGATCCTTTTCCAGCGCATTGCAATCCCTTCTTCACAAATTGGCTATTTTAATTGATTTTATTTTAGTGTGAATATAACTTTGGGTCAATAAAAAGAAATTGTAAGAAGTCAATGGTGTGTTAAGCCCAAGGAAGGGTTGCGCGTCGCCTTCCTGCTACGGTAGAAAGGTTTTTCTTAATGGAAAATTTGGATTGAAGATTCGGAACCCCAATCGTGCAAATTTTAGGGCTTCAAATCCAGATAAAGATAACGCATTGCCACCCAAGTCATCCAATATTTTTTATTATTATGCTATTATAACAACATGATTGGGAAAAAACGAGAAATATTACACTTTTTTTTCGGGATACTATTGGCTGTTGCTTGTCTGTGTCTTTCCTCTTGCAGCGTCGTGAAAACCACTTACAAAGTTACGAAGGGGACGGTAAAAACAGCTTATAAGGTGACAAAATTTGCTGGGAAAACGGTGTATACGATCGGCAAGTACACTTTCAAGGTAGTCAAGGCGCCGTTGGCATGGCCACTGACACGGGGAGATCTCGAATCTATTGACGATTTGTCGCCAAAAGACGCGATCCAGCAGGGGCGTGTCAAGGCGTCGCCCTATGTAGTCAAGGGCAAGCGATATGTGCCTATGAGCGTTGAAAAGGCTAAAACCTATCGACAGAAAGGGATTGCGTCTTGGTACGGGTTTGAAACATATCGGCAAAAGGGCGGGCATATGACGGCAAACGGTGAAGCATTTGATCCCAACGGTCTGAATGCGGCTCACAAATACCTGCCCCTTCCGACCTTCGTGAGGGTGACGAACCTGGAAAACAACCGTCGAACCATTTTACGGGTCAATGATCGCGGACCGTTCGTCAAAGGCCGAATCATCGATCTGAGTGCGGGCGCTGCCAAAAAACTGGGTTTTTATAACAAAGGGACAGCAAAGGTGTTAGTGGAAACGGTCAATCTTGAAGGGTGATAGAAGATACGGAATGCCCAATCATGCAAATTTTAGGGCTTGATTTTTGATAGGCTCAAGGCAGAGTACCAGGATGAAGTCAAGCTAAAATTCTCCTCTTTTTTAAGGCAACACTCCTCCTGTACCGGTCCAGGCCGGTTTTTTAAAAAAATCTGTTGAACCAGTCTTAACCATTCCAGTTTCAGGTAATCGATGTTCAGCTTAACAGGTGGTAAACCCCGCCCTTAGTGCCCGAC
>JABMQM010000202.1 GCA_013203195.1 Desulfobacteraceae bacterium
AGGGCTTGTCATAGCACCAAATTATGTGTAGTAATATCAGAAGAAAACCAGAAAGTCATAAAAAAATGGTGGGAATGGTGAGGGGTTTCATGGTAGGCGGGAAACAAACTTTACATAATCCGGAACTTTACATAACATGCCTTATGTTGAGCTCAACATAAGGCATGGTTGGATAACAATGCCCATGCATAGCAGGAAGTACCTGTTTCAGGGAATAAGTCCCCCAGCCGCCCGGAAACCCGGATAATCTACAAAATTAGCAACCCAAACAAAACCCTACAAATTTATCACATCGGGCACCGAAAGGACATATACGAACTGCTTAGAGAAATATTGAAAACGGGGTAAAACGGCACACAGTAAATACCTATTATCAAGTCATCGTTACCATGTCAGTTATTTATTTAATTATGCCCGGCCCCCACGTCTCAGTTCACACGGTTGATGTCCGCAAGATCCTCCGAGCGAAGCCGGTAGCGAATGATATTGCCCTCGTGCAGGCCGCGAAACTCGTTTCCTATATAGTTGACGACCTCCTCTCGGTCCGCTGCGGGAATATCAGCCTCGGCGGCCATGACCATGATGAGCTCAGGCCGGAATGCCTTCCAGGCGAGCACGCTGCGGCGCACGGCCTCGCGAACGAAATCGCGATAGACCAGTGCGGCCTTCTCCGGGGTTTCGACCTCGGCGCGCAACGTCCTGTAGTTCTCAGCCGAAGTCATGTAGGCGTCAATATACACGTCACGCAGCAGGGAAACATTGTTCAGTTCATAGATTCCGATGAGGCCGTCAATATAGGCGCTGTCGTCCATGGTGAGATACGACATAGGCGCGAGATCGGCCTTCAGCAAAGGAATGTTGGAAGCGATGCGCGAGGTTCTTTTGTTGATATCGTCGAAAGCCTGCAAATAAGGGATATGAACGATAAGAAAGAACGACTGTTCAAACGGATCATTAATGGCCGCCGCCTTTTCGATGAGTATATCAAATTCTTCCTCGATTGCGAACGGGTCGCCAATGGGCCTGAAGCTTGCATGGGAAATGCCGACGGGCATACGTCGCAGCCGCCCAACCATAGCGGGATCGGTCAGAAGGCCGTCTGCGAGCAAAGCGTGGATGTTGAACAGGTCCGGCCGGCTGATCGTAATGGCAGCAAGATGCTCCACGACGTACTGAATCGCTTCCTTGTGGTTAAGGATCATCACCGCTTCCTTGCGATCCTTTCCAGAGGCTTCCTGCCCGAATCGGATCAGGCGCTCGGTTTCGAGAATGTTGTACGTGTTCCCTTCCATGCGCGATGACGCCCAGGAGAGATCGACCAAGAGCCGTTCAAGAATGCGGCGCGCGTAAGTTCCCGCCGGTAGTGGTGAGGCGGTAGGTGTGCCAGCTTCCCGCAAGCGCTGCTGATCACCCTCGGAGAGGTAGAATGTTTTGTTCGGAATATAGCGATCGAGGAATCCCTTTTTGTAGCTCGCTGGCCTGCGACGATTATAAGGCTGCTGCAAATGGGCGCGGACTACGGCAGCGCCTGCGAGGGTGTAGCCAGTGGCCGGGCCTTTCCCTGAAACCTCCAGTTTGCCTTCATCCACAAGCCGCTTAAGAGCGCGCCAAACGGTCGTTTGACTCGCCTCGGGGACGGTCTGGCGGCGGATATCCTCCCGGCGAGCACCGGGATGGGCCGCAATATAGTCAAGGATAACCTGGTTAGAGAGCGTCATTGAAATAATTTTTTAAAGCTGTGAAATGAATATATCATTATAATATAAAGGTATTTCCAGTTTGTCAAGATATCGTTTCATGGTTTTTGAAATGATCGTCCCGCCGTAGGCTGGATTGCAACGGAAGCTTCACGGCATGAAACGTTTAACCATTTGATATAACGTTTTTATTAGCCGTTTCGTCACTATCGTTTCATCAAGAATGAAACGATAGTTGTGTAGGCGCGAGCCGAATGTGCGAAATCCTAATATGCGGAGGCGAGATATAGAGCTTGCCTGACAATAGATCTCCAGCATGGGCATGGTTGGTTAACAATGCCCATGCCCCAGTTAAATAGGCTTCGCATTAAACGGGGTGAACATAGCAGGAAGTACCGGTTTCAGGTAATAAATCCGCAAGCCGGGATAAGAGATCGTCGCGGTCTTTGTTGTCTTGGAAAATATCCCGGCGTTCAATACCACGAATGATAACGTGGTGCAGCACCCCAGGAGCATCTAATCGGGCTAACCTTGGCATGGGTTCCTCTTATCAAGTCATCGTTGCCATGTCAAGTTATTTATTTAATTATGCCCGTCCCCCAGCCCCGTGTTCACTGTGTTTTTTTTGTCCATGATAGTAAAAATAACTGGCCATTTTTTCCGCACGTTTTTTTCGATTAAGATAAAAGTCAAAAACAATCATTGGATATAACAACCAACCGATAATCTCCCTGACCGAGACATATACCAAGGAATAATTTGAAAACGGAAAAAACAATGCAATATACGCCTTGAGAATCCAGAGGAGAGTTCCAGTCGGACCTGAAGCGATCTTAAGTTCTAATTCATTCAAACCCGTAAACAACTCCCTAATACCATCAGGAGTAAACCGATAATAATCTCTGGGATTCGCATGCATCACCTGTAAAAATGGAAGTGTAGCAAAAACAAAACCACCGGGTTTAAGCACTCGAGAAATTTCTTTTGTGATCGCCTGGGGATCTGGCACATGTTCAAGTACCAAAAGAATAAAGATTCCATCAACGCTGTCATCATCAAATGGCAGACATTGGCCCTCACAAACAAGATCAGTATCCGCAGATGGAGATATGTTTATATTTAAAATCCGAGGATGAAATCTTCCGACCCCTCCAATGTCCAGATACAGTCCTTCTGCAGTGATATTATCGCATATTCGTTTCAGAACATTATCCTTACCAAACCATTTAAACGGTGCCGGGGATTTCAATAACTGAACTGTCTGATAAGAAATAAAACCAGGAATAAGCTCATTTTCACGCCAATTATCAACATCATCCTTAAATTGCTCAATCCTATCTGGAGAAAGCATTATTGGAATAGAATTGCGAATTTCAAAAGTAAAATCACAGTTCCTGCAATATAACAAGTTCGCTCCTTCTTTGATACACACTTTCATATGACATTCTGGACAAAATAATTGATCAAATAGTTTTTCGTTTATCGACATTCCTTGATTTGACTCCATTTTTATTTTAACGCAATTATTGAAATACGAACAAAGGAACAAAAGTCCCAACGTCCCCGATTCCCAATAGAAAATACCTCACTTTGTTGCTACTTCTGCAAATAAATTTTCCAGAGATTTGGCATTCTGCTCCCAGGAATAATGTTTTTCCGCAAATAACCTGCATTGATAAGAAACATCCTGCCAGAGTTCTGAATTGTCTTTAAACTCCTGACAGGTTTTAATAATCAATTCCGCCATGGATTCCGGTTTGGTATCCTTAAAGAGATAATTAGAATCCAGCCTACTCAAAATTTCAACTGTCCCGCCCACCGGCGTTCCCAAAACAGGGACACCTGATGCCAGGGCTTCCAGTGTAACCAATCCAAATCCTTCTAATTCCAAGGTGGGAAGAATAAAAATATTGGCCATGCGATAATAATCAGGAAGTTCTACCTCCGGGATAAAGCCAACAAATTTTACGTGATTCCTTATACCCAGTTCTTTGGTCAATGAAATGATGTTGTCTTTTAGAGGCCCATCTCCACCCAAAACAAGGTAGATGTCAGGCACTGTTTTGACCACTTCCTTGACAGCATATATCAGATTTTCCAATCCCATCCTGGGTACCAGATTCCTTACCGTAAATAATATCATTTTTTCTTGCGGAATATTCAACCGTTGCTTTATTTTTGTTCTATCGGTAGCTGGATAAAATCGCTTGAGATCAACTCCTCCCGGAATAATTGTGATCCTTTCAGCAGAGATTTTGTAGACG
>JABMQM010000203.1 GCA_013203195.1 Desulfobacteraceae bacterium
ATCCCCTTCCAGGGGTAACCCAAAGCCTGGTTCTCTGGGCCAGGATATTTACTAATAGCCTAATAGGTGGTTGCGTGTCAGGCGTAGTGCGTATATAGTAAAAACCAACGAATCTGATCTTGGATAAAAATATTTCAAAATAAGAATAAAAGGAGGAAAACATGAAAAAGCGATTCATTATGGTATTGCTGCCGGCACTCTTTTTAGTAGCGATTTGCAGTACCGCGTATGCTCAGTCGTTTATGTGCGGTTCTTTATACGTCCGTGTCGGGATGCTCAAAGATGCGGTCTGGGAAAACTGCGGTCAACCCACAGCAAGATCCACATTAGGATTTGATTATGGAGGACCTACCGGTTCGAGAAAAGACGCTGTAAAGAATGAAAGGTGGATTTATTCAAGAGGCACCGGCACCTATCACTACATCCTGTATATCAAGGGTGGTATAGTGACTAGAATTGAAAAAGCCAGGCGCTGATAGATTTCATCAAAAAGGAGAAATCACATGAAAAAATTACGCATAATTGTTGTTTTGTTCTCGGCCTTATTCCTTTTGTCCGCATGCGCCCATATGACAAATACAACCGCAAATGTATCGTCCGCACCGGTGCTGGACCGTATTGTGAAAAAAGGAGAACTGGTGGTGGGTACTGCCGCCGACATGCCGCCGCTGAACATGACGACCAAAGAAGGAGAGGTCATCGGTTTTGAAATCGACATTGCCGGATATATGGCTGAAGAGATGGGTGTAAAACTTAAGATCGAACCCATGCCTTTTTACGAACTGCTGCCGGCACTCGAATCCGGGAAGGTCGACATGGTGTTGTCCGGGATGACCATTACCGGGAAAAGAAACCTCAACGTGGCGTTCGTGGGGCCCTATTTTACTACCGGCAAAGCATTTATGACCAAAATAAAAACCATCGCTGAGGCTACGGAAGCCTCTGAAATCAACAGCCCCGACACAACGCTGGTGGCCCTTAAAGGATCCACCAGCCAGGTCTTTGTAGAAAATTACATCCCTCTGGCCAAATTAGTGTTAACCGGCAGTTATGATGAGGCCGTGGATATGGTTCTCAAAGACAAGGTCCATGCCATGGTGGCTGACTATCCGATTTGTGCCGTATCAGTAATGCGCCACCCTGATGAAGGATTGCTTTCTATTTTTACGGAGCTGTCCTATGAAGCCATTGGCGTTGCCGTGCCGGCAGGTGATCCTTTACTGGTCAACTGGGTAGATAACTTTTTAAAAAATCTCAAGGGGTCCGGCGTACTGGAAGCTCTGAAAACCTCCTGGCTTAAAAGTGGCTACTGGTTAGAACGACTGCCCTAAACCAATTGAGCGAAAACGCTCAATTGTAGTTATTTGTTATCCGTTACTTGCCTGCAGTCCCGCTGCGGGACTGCAACCTGCCAAAGGCAGGTAAAGGTTAGCGGAAATGTCAAATTAACGATTTATGTTTTCAACAAGATGTAGAATTTTCTAGACGGTAACCTGTTCAGTGGAGATGTCCATGAGTATTCGAGAAACAGCCCAGGCGGCAAAAGCGGCGTCAATTCAGTTGGCTGCCGCTGAAACAGCAACAAAGCAAAAAGCGCTTAAAAGCATTGCAGAAGCGTTAAAGGCTAATTGCGAAGCCATCGTTGCGTCTAACCGGGAAGACCTCCGCATTAGCCAGGAAAACGATCTGGCGGCACCGCTGCTCAAGCGCCTCAAGTTTGACGAAGAAAAGATTGCGGATGTAATCGCCGGCATCGAGAGCCTGGTGGGGCTATCAGACCCGGTGGGGGAGACTCTGGCGGCTATCGAGATGGACGCCGGTCTGGAGCTTTATAAGGTGAGCTGTCCCATCGGTGTTATCGGCGTTATCTTCGAATCCCGCCCCGACGCCCTGGTGCAAATTTCAACCCTGTGTCTGAAAAGCGGCAATGCCGTTCTGCTTAAAGGCGGCACGGAAGCGGCCAACACCAACCGCATGCTGGCATCCGTCATTCGTGAGGCCACCCGGCGGGCCGGTATTCCCGAAGGCTGGCTCCAGCTGCTGGAAACGCGCGAAGACGTCAATGACATGCTGAAGTTAGACCAGTTAATCGATCTGATTATTCCCAGGGGCTCCAACGAATTCGTGCGTTACATCATGGATCATTCCAGAATTCCGGTGCTGGGTCATGCCGATGGAATCTGCCACGTTTATGTGGACGCTGCTGCCGATCTGGAGATGGCTACACGGATCGCAGTTGATGCCAAATGTCAGTATGTGGCGGTCTGCAATGCCATGGAAACGCTGCTGATACATGAAGCTGTTGGCGCGCAGTTTCTCCCCGGGCTACAACAAGCCTTAGAGAAGTATGATGTGGAAATTCGGGGTTGCGCCAAAACCCGGTCGATTATCGACGTTGTCAAAGCCGGGGAGAAAGACTGGAAAACGGAATATTTGGACACCATTTTGTCCGTTAAAGTCGTTGACAGCCTCCAGGATGCCATCGATCATATCAACACGTACGGGTCCGGCCACACGGATGCTATTGTGACCGGCAGCCCCGAGTCGGCTGCCATGTTCATGGATCTGTGCGATTCCGGCAACGTTTTCTGGAATTGCAGCACACGATTTTCCGACGGTTTCCGTTACGGTCTCGGTGCCGAGGTGGGCGTCAGTACCAACAAGATCCATGCCCGTGGCCCGGTCGGACTGGAGGGCCTGCTGATCTACAAGTGGCAGTTGAAAGGCAGCGGGCAGGTGGTGGCCGACTACGCCGGCGGAAATAAACAATTCACTCACCGGCCGCTGGACAAGCCCTTCAGCACGCGTTAAGTATCCGATTGCGTAACACTTAAAATCTGCAATTACCTGTTCTTTCTTTTTTATTTGACAGGATTTACCCGTCTTCGCTAAAGCTACGCCGCGGCAAGCCAGGATCTTCAGGATTTACTTATAATTTTTACAGTTTCCCAAAGAAACTGTGAAAGAATAATCCACTTTACGAATTCATCAAATATACTTATGGACTGGCAAACAAAACCGACGGATCGCTTTATCCTCAAATGGATTAAGGTACAGCTTTCAGCTCGTATTACCCCTAAATTGATTAAGTATAAATGGCTCTCTCCCTGGCAGATAACGCTTTTTTCTGCTGTGGTCGGCTGTATCGCCGGTATCGTCTTTGCCTTGGGACATGGATTTTTGGCCGGCTGCATCGCTCTTGTCTCTCAAGTTTTAGACGGCGTCGACGGCCAATACGCACGCATTACCGGGAAACAAACCAAGGGCGGGGCTTTTTGGGATTCGGCACTTGATCGGTACTCTGACGGTTTCATGATAATAGGGCTTACAATTTATCTTCTTCGTCTGCCGATTCCGATGCCCCGGGAGTTGTTGATCTTGCTGGGAGCGTTTGCCTTTATAGGAAGCAACCTTATCAGTTATTCAACCGCCCGTGCGCAAACGCTGGATATAAACCTGGGAAAACCGACCCTGGCGAGCAAAGGCACCCGCTTTTCCGTTATGATTGTCTGTGCCTTAGGCAGTGCGGTTTTGCCGGGCATGCCCGTAATAGCCCTTGTTTATTTGGTTTTACACACCAACCTGGTGATTATCTGGCGATTAAAACTAACCTTTAGGCATAATGGTTAATGAATTCGTACCTGAATCTTGCACAGACAATTTGAATATGAAAATGGATCTCCGGCGGGCAAACACTCTCGGTGTGATAAACAAATCGCTGTTTTTGGCTATTGGATTCCACTTGGCATTCTCCAGATACGGAAATATTTAAAAAGAGCTGAAATGTTACAAAAAAATCAAAGATGAACAGTGCTAGAAAAACTCTTTTGGCCTTTGTAGCCATCGCTATTACAGCAGGAGCCCTCTGGTTTAACAACCGTAGCGTTACCCCGAAGGAGGCGACCTGGGAGGATGTTCAGGCTGAAGCGCAGCTGGGTGGATATCACCTTATCAATACTAAAGATTTATGGAAGCGCTACAACAAGAATCCCGACAACCTCTTTCTGGTGGACACGCGCGAGGAATGGGAGTACCGGACAGGTCATATCAAAGGCGCCCTGAACTTTCCCATGGAGCCGACCTGGTTGTCACGGTGGCGAAAAAAAGGGGCTCTTGAGGCCTTCCTGGGTTTAGATAGGGACCGGTTCATCGTTTTCTACTGAGCCGGTTTGGCATGAGTCCGAAGCGACTCGGCAGCCCGTGTGGCTGTAAGTCTTGGTTACAGGAATGCTTATCGCGACCCCCTGGGTTATCCGGAATGGCATGCCCAAGGCTTGCCGGTGGAGATTACCCCGGCGGGACTCTCCGGAATAACCCCAGAGCCAAAGAGACCGAAGCCTCTATATGGCTGGGCTATGATTTGGACCCTCTTAGGTATCTTTGCGGGAGGCATGGCCCTTAACCTGACCCCCTGTGTCTATCCCTTGATTCCCATCACTGTCTCCTATTTTGGCGGCCGAAGCGGTAAAGGCCAATTAATCGGTCATGGATTATGTTACATCGGCGGCTTATCGATCACTAATTCAGCGATTGGTGTAACTGCTGCCCTGACTGGAGGTCTTATGGGGGCAATGCTTCAGAGCCCTCTAGTGCTTACCGGGATCGCCGCTATTTTGATTTTTTTTGCTACCAGTCTTTTTGGATTCTGGGAATTGCGATTACCAAGCGGCCTCATGCAGGCAGCATCAAAATCCTATGTAGGCTATTTAGGAACGCTATTCATGGGATTAACTCTTGGGGTGGTGGCTGCCCCCTGTATCGGTCCCTTTGTTTTAGGGTTGCTTACTTGGGTAGCAAGCATGGGTAGCCCCTGGCTGGGATTTATCATCTTTTTCACTCTAAGTCTCGGCCTTGGTTTGCCTCTTTTCTTTCTGGCCATATTTTCAGGACAGATAGATAAACTTCCTCGCTCCGGTGAATGGATGATCTGGGTAAAAAAATTCATGGGATGGGTTCTGGTGGGTATGGCTGCCTATTTCATTAGACCTGTTTTGCCCAAAACAATAGGAATCCTTTTTTTAGCAATCGTGGCTTTGGCAGCAGGGCTCCACTTAGGATGGATCGATAGGACCAAGGCGAGCTTTCGAGCATTTGAATGGATTAGAACCGGTGTTGTCATAGTGAGCACGGTTATTGCTACGATACTTATAGGCACATGGGTCCTGCAAGGACCCGGCGTAACCTGGCAGCCATATTCCGATGAACTTTTATCAGAAGCGAAAAGATTGAAGAAACCCGTAATCATTGATTTCTATGCTGATTGGTGTAGCCCTTGCCGCGAACTTGATAAGATAACCTTTCATGATGCTGAGATTGTCAAACAGGCAGAACAGGACTTTATCATGATCAAAGTTGACCTCACGCGTAAGGAGAATCCGGTTCATGAACAACTCTTAAAGGAATATGAAGTCAAAGGGGTTCCAACAGTTGTTTTTCTGGACCGCCGGGGGAATGAACAAAGCAACCTTCGCCTGGTGGATTTTCTGCCGGCGGATCAATTTTTGATTCGAATGGCAGAAGCGAAAAAACTAAACTGATCGGTTCTAGGTTCAGCCGCCTACGCTGAAGCTACGTCGTGCCAAGAGGTTCAGAGCTAGTTAGTCAAGGTTAACAAAGAAAAAAACAACCCGACTCGGCTGAGCTCGTCGCAGGCTGAACGGAGAACTCTGAACCTGCAAACGCTTACTGACAATTTATATTTATACAAACAACTTGCAAAAAGGAGGGAATTAAAAATGGCAGAAAGATTAGAAGTCTATAAATGCGATCTATGCGGGAATATCATTGAAGTTCTTCATGGCGGAGCGGGCGAACTTGTATGCTGCGGACAGCCCATGAACCTTCTGGCTGAAAATACCGTCGATGCCGCCAAGGAAAAGCATGTTCCGGTAGTGGAGAAAACCCCGGACGGAGTTAAAGTCAAGGTCGGGAGTGTTGCCCATCCCATGGAAGCAAAGCACTATATCGAATGGATCGAAATCATCGCCGACGGTAAGTCTTACCGACAATTCCTAAATCCCGGCGAAGCTCCTGAAGCAACGTTTACAGTAGATGCCGAAGATGTCACTGCCAGGGAATACTGCAACTTGCACGGCCATTGGAAGGCATAATAACACCTGAGAGTTTTATAAAAAGTAACGTATTTGATGATCTCGTAAAAAATCACGAATTGAACTATCATAATAAAGGAGGTGATCTTATGGCTAGTTGGAAATGCAGCAACTGTGGTTACGCGCTGGAAACGGATGCGCCACCTGACCAGTGCCCGTCCTGTAAGCAAAAATGCGAATTTCTCGACGCAACCTGTTATACTCCGGACTGTGCCGCCGAAGGAATTGACCAAAGAGTAGGAAAAAAGGGGAAATAACATGGCTAAAGCACTGATCGTATGCGCAACAAGAACAGGAGAGACACAGAGGATCGGTGAATTGATCGCCGAAGGTCTCAGGTTTTCCGGCATTGATGCCACGGTAAAAAACGTCAAAGACATAAGCAAGGAGACCGACCTGCAAGGCTATGATGCCGTTATCTTGGGGTCTGCCACTTACCACGGAGAAATGATGCCGGGGATGAAGACTCTGCTCTTTCTGGCTGAAAAAGCAAACCTTGAAGCCAAAGTCGGCGGCGCTTTCGGCGCTTTCGGCTGGAGCGGAGAAGCTCCTGATCGTATCTTCGATACCATGAAGAATATCTTTAAAATGGCTATGACCAGCGATCCCTTAAGGTTGAAATCAACCTCGCTCGGCGGCGGCCTTGAAATGGCACAGGATTACGGGCGTGAAATCGCCAAAAAACTAAAACCCTAATTAAGCGAAAACAAAATCGAGATAGAATTGCGAAGAAATTGTATTAAAGGAGGAGAGTATGACTACACCAAAACATTGCCCTGGCTTTGAATCGTTTAAGACTTTACAATCGTTTATGTGCAAATGTGACAACTGTGGCGTGGAAGTCGAGATATTTTCAGACGAATTCGATAAAACCCATAAATGCCACGCTTGCAATCAACAAATTGACTTTACCCAATGTACATTTGATGCCGGAGTTTAGCCGGTCTTTTTTGGCCGGCCGGAGAGGCCTTGAAGCCATGAAAATCGAATGTTCTATTCGGGGGTGTTTTTTATGTTTGTACTAGGGTTACAGGGAAGCCCCAGAAAAAAGGGTAATACAAATTTTCTGCTTTCAGCATTTATGAGCACGGCCGATCGTTTAGGGGCCCGGACCCATATTGTTGATGTGGTTAAAAAAAATATTCGCCCGTGCATCGGGTGTGGTTATTGTGAAAAGAACGGTTACTGCATCACTAAAGACGATGACATGAAACATGAGATATACCCTTTGCTGCGCGAGGCCGATGTGATCCTGATGGCCTCGCCCGTTTATTTTTACAATGTTACCGCCCAGATAAAGGCGCTGATTGACAGGACTCAGGCGCTCTGGTCCCGAAAATATAAATTGAACCTGACCGACCCGGCCAGAAACTATCGGCGTGGCTTTCTGCTCTCCCTCGGCGCCACCAGAGGGAAAAATCTTTTCGAAGGCGTTCACCTGACGGCCCAATACTTCTTCGATGCTGTTGGAGCCGGCTATAACGGCAGCCTGACATACTGGCAGATCGAAGAACCCGGTGATATGGAAAAACATCCGACCGTCATAAAAGATGTAGAAAAAGCTGTCGCCGATCTGTTAAAACCGTTGCAAAACCGCAAAAAGGTTCTGTTCGCCTGCCGCGAAAACGCCTGCCGCAGCCAGATGGCCGGTGCCTTTGCCCAACTTCTGGGGGGCGACAAACTGGATGTAATGACGGGCGGCAGCATCCCGACCGACGAAATCAACCCCGTCATGGTTGAAGTCATGCAGGAAAAGGGTGTCGACATGGCCTACCGTCAACCCCGCTCCCTGGAGGCGACCATATCGGTACTGCAACCGGACGAGATAATAACCATGGGCTGCGGGGAAGAGTGCCCGCTGGTACCGGGTGCCCGCATACAGGACTGGGACCTGCCCGACCCTGCCGGCAAGTCGATCGATTTCATGCGCGAAATCCGCGATGAAATCGAAACAAAGGTAAAGGACCTCATTGGCAAGTAAAGAATCCGGGGCCAGCGAGACTTATACATACAAAAATACCTAAAACAAATGGAGGAGAAAAATGGACAACTATGTTTGTACGGTTTGCGGTTATGTTTATGATCCCCAGCAAGGCGATCCCGACAACGGTGTCGACCCCGGCACAAAGTTCGAAGATCTGCCCGATGACTGGGACTGTCCGGTGTGCGGCGCTTCAAAGGATGATTTTGAAGTAGAATCTTAAATCATCACTGATCAGCCATGGGCTGGTAGAAATCTGGATTATGCCCGGTGCCCTTTTCTGTCTTAAAAAACGCTTTCGACTTAAAAGGGCACCGATGTTTACTAGAACCTGCCTTAGACTTATACAAAATGCGAATTGAGGAAAGCATATGAAACCGGTTGAAATTGCAAAAGGAGTTTATGACGTTGGCGTTAATGACTGGAATATCAGAGATTTTCACGGATATTCCACCTACCAGGGCACCAGCTACAACGCGTTTTTAATTATTGATGAAAAGATCGCCCTGATTGATACTGTTAAAAAGGATTTCTCAGATCAACTATTGTCAAATATCACCAAAATTGTTGATCCCAAAAAGATTGATTATGTCATCAGCAATCATACGGAAATGGATCATTCCGGTGGTTTGCCCCGCGTGATGCATAAAATCGGAGAAGATAAACCGCTGTATTGTTCAAAAATGGGCGCTAAAAATCTTGCTCGGCATTTTCCGCAAAAATGGAATTACCATGCCGTTGGAACCGGTCAAGAACTGAGCCTGGGCGCCAGAACCCTTATGTTTTTAGAGACCCGCATGCTCCACTGGCCGGACAGTATGTTTACTTACCTGAAAGAGGACAAGATTCTCTTTGCCAGCGATGGATTCGGTCAGCACTATGCCGGGCATGAGAAGTTCGATGATCAAATCGGCGACGCTATCATGCCGCATGCCAAAAAATATTTTGCAAATATTCTTTTGCTGTATTCGGATTTGATACTCAAACTGCTGGACAAGGTGACGGAACTGGGCCTGGAAATCGATATGATTTGCCCCGACCACGGGATTATCTGGCGCAAAGATCCCGGAAAAATTATCGCCGCCTATGCCAAATGGGCCAAGCAGGAATCCGAGAAAAAGGCTGTGATTGTTTACGATACCATGTGGCAAAGCACCGAACAAATGGCCGAAGCCATCGCATCCGGCCTGTATAAGGAAGGTATCAATGTCAGGCCCATGCACCTTCGCAAATGTCACCGCAGTGACATCATGACGGAAGTCATTGATGCACGGGCCGTTATTATGGGATCTCCGACCTTGAACAATGGTCTCTTTCCAACCATAAGCGATTTTTTGACCTACATGAAGGGGCTTAAGCCAAAAAACAAAATCGGAGCGGCCTTTGGTTCCTATGGCTGGAGCGGTGAAGCCGTCAAGCTGATCACCAAAGAGCTTGAAGCCATGAAATTCGAGCTTGTAGCTCCGGGGGTCAAGATCCAGTATGTGCCCGATCAAGAGGATCTCAACGCCTGCATAGAGTTTGGCAAAAAAATCGGCAGGGCCATCAACGAATAGGCTTAGTACATGTATTCGTAAATACGGCGACGTATTTTGTGACAGGGCACCTGTTCATACAAGTTGGGGCCTTTAAAGTGTCTAAAGTTTGAAGTGCCTAAAGTGAGCTAAAG
>JABMQM010000204.1 GCA_013203195.1 Desulfobacteraceae bacterium
CTCCAATACCGGGTACCGGGCCAAGCCGGTAGCCGGAAATAACCTTAGCCCCTGGGGCGATTCGTTCCGGTAAAATATTATACCCCGTCCGGTGAAAGTCATGAACGCTTACCCGCTGCACACCGGCGTCAAAGAGACCCGCGACCACACTACCGACATCTTTGGTCATCCCAATACAAGCTCTACGCCAACCCCGAGTCATGAACGAGGAATCGCTATAACTCCAACAGCCCGAGCTTCCTTCGATATCGGCAATGATTAAAATGTTTTTAAACTTCATAATAAAATCCCCACAGAATTGCGGGATCTTATAGAATTTATTGATATTGGTCAATCCTTGTGGCATAATTCCGGCCGGTTCGGTCCTTTGATAAAAAGAGACCTTATAACATACGCTCCCTGTTGCTGGAGAAATACAATGCATGGATTTTACGGCAGGATTCTGAAAATCAATCTTAGCGGGCAAACATACGAAATTGTGCCCTTAAACGACAAAATATTATCCAGATACCTGGGTGGCAAAGGACTGGCCACCTATCTTTTATGTTCGACCAATCCCCAAGGGGTTGACCCGCTTTCTCCGGACAACTGTTTAATCTTTGCCACCGGCCCGACTACCGGCAGCTTAATATGGAGCTCCAGCCGGTACGGCGTTTTTACCAAGTCTCCCCAGACCGGTTTTTATGCTGAATCTTACTCCGGCGGCAAAGTACCGGAAGCTGTCGATGCCGCCGGGTTCGACGCCGTTGTCATTACAGGCAAATCCGAAAACCCTGCGGTTATGGTCGTACATCCTGATGGTGTTGATTTCCATGATGCCAACGATATCTGGGGCATGGACACTTTTGAAGCTGAAGACGCTGTAAACGCAAGATTCGGTGATGTTGGCCGAGCGTCAGCGAAATCAGGTGCCGTCGTGATCGGACCGGCCGGAGAAAACCTGGTTCGCTTTGCTGTTATCGAAAACGACTACTGGCGCTCCGCCGGGAGAGCCGGCGCGGGAACGGTCATGGGCTCAAAAAAACTTAAAGCCATTGTTTTTAAGGGTAACAAAAAACGCCGGCTGTTTGACAATGAGGGCGTGCGAGCGTTTGCAAAGGAAATGGCCGCCTCAAGCAAAAACAATCCGATAGTCCAAAATTATAAAGCCATGGGGACTCCCAGCATGGTAAAAATCATTAACCAGGCCAAAGCGTTCCCCACCCGATACTGGTCTGAGGGATACTTTGATAAATGGGAAAATATCAGTGCCGAAGCACTGCATCGGCAGTGCCGGGTTCAGCCCCGCGCCTGCGCCAAATGTTTTATCGCCTGCGGCCGCATGACCACGGTTTTAAACGGCCGTCACGCCGGGCTCAAGATCGAAGGCCCTGAATATGAAACAATTTTTGCTTTCGGCGGTCTTTGCATGGTTGATAGTATTGAAGAAATTGCCTATCTAAACGATATCTGCGACCGGCTCGGCATGGATACAATTACGGCCGGAAATCTCTGCGGATTTGCGATTGAAGCAGCTTTAAAGAAAAAGATGGGTTTTAAAATCAAATACGGAGATGTGGATGCCATCGCCGCTTTGCTGATAAACATTGCGAAACGTCAAGATATCGGTGACATCCTTGCCCAGGGTATCCGTCATGCGGCCGAAGTCTGGGACATGGAGGATACGGCGGTCCATGTTAAGGGCCTTGAACCTCCGGGATATGATCCCAGAGTACTAAAGGGGTGCGGCCTTGCATTTGCAACCGCCGGCAGAGGAGCGTGTCATTTAAGAGCAACGATCCACAATCCGGAACTGAAAGGAATTAGCGATCCCGGGGACATTAATGGAAAAGCAGAACTTTTGATAGATTACGAAGACCGGCTGATCCTCATGGACACTTTAATTCTTTGCCGTTTCTACAGAGATTTGTATCCCTGGGAGCGCCTGCAACAGATCATTGAAATGACCACCGGATCAAAGCACACAAAAGAGACCTTACAGCAAAAAGCGGCAGAGATAGTCAACCTGGTACGCCGGTTTAATTTGCGGGAAGGCCTTGAACTCGAAGACGATAACCTTCCAAAGCGCTTATATAAGAAGCTTCTCAAAACGGGGGACGTAATCAAAGAGGCGGAGCTTAAATCCATGCGGCACGATTATTACAGCCTGCGGGGATGGGATAGCGATGGCATTCCTATGTTGACAAAAGTTGAAAGGGACTTAAGTTAGAACCTTGCGCAACTGGTTGCGGCAATTAAATTTGGAGAATAATAAATGTCTATTGAAACCAAACAAGAAGTTTTAGAAAGAATCTTATCTCAAAAAAAACCACTGTGCCGCTACTGCAGCGAGGATATGAAACTGTGGGAAGTTCCCCCTTTTACGTTCAGTGACGGCCTCGGCTGGGGCACTCCTTACCTGTATATCTGTTTCAACGATGAGTGCCCCCCATATGTGCAGGGTTGGGATGATATCCAGGAAAAGTATGCCCATAACGCTTCTTGCCGGTGCATGTGTTATCCGGGAACAAAGCAGTACGAATTCATCCCTGTGTTCAGTCCCGTGGGGGCTACAGGACAAATCATCGACGACCAGGTTTTGGCCGAGCAGGAAGCTTTAAATCTGGCCACTAAAAGAGGGTTTGAAATTCTTACGGACGCCTATATGGCCAAAGACGGCATCACCTTGATGCGCTTGCTCCTGGATGCCACCGAACCGGCCCGTGTCAGGGCCAAAGCAGCTGAGATGATCGGCGACGTCGGATCACTGGAAGCCTTAGAGCCGCTAAGAAGTACCAAAGTCGGCAATCAGATCATTCAGAAAAATATGGATGCGGCGGTCAGTAAACTCCACGAAAGACATTTCACCCGGGAATGCCCGTTCTGCGCTGAAGTCATCAAGAAAAGAGCCAAGATTTGTAAACACTGCAGTAAAGATGTGGCCGGCAAATAATTATCCTGGTCCAGAGGGCCAGGCTTTGGGTTACCCCTGCCGCAGATCCCGGTTGTTCACGGGGAAAGGGGCTGTTTTCCTGCAATTTGGACAAGTTTGAAGTGACTAAAGTGAGCTAAAGTGCCTAAAATTATGGAGTCGCTTCGCTCCACTGATTTTATATAATTAGCTGGATTCTTTAACTTTAGATCACTTCAAACTTTAGGCACTTTTTATGCGTCGGGTTTTAGATCCTGATCGGAGGCGTTGATCAGGCTTGGGGTTTTTATTCTTTTGGCATCTATCCAAAGGCCTTCAAGGTCATAGAAGCTGCGGACCGGTTCATAAAAAACATGCATGATCACATGTCCGTAGTCGAGCAATACCCAGTGCCCTTCTTTTTTGCCCTCCACGCTCAAAGGCCTGATACCGTGCTTTTTAAGCTCCACCTGAATAGATTCCGCAATTGCGGCAACCTGGCGGTTAGAATGTCCGCTGCAGATGATAAATGCATCTGCAATCGAAGTTAAATCTCTGACGTCAAGAATCACAAGATCTAAAACTTTCCTCCCTAACGCCGCTTTGACATAAAAATCCAGAGACGGATCAAGATCATCACTCATAAATAAAGCCCTTTGGTTTTTATAAAATCTTCGACCTTTTCAGGAACTAAAGGTGTAATGCTGCGTCTATTCTTTACTGATTCGCGAATCTGTGTTGAGGAAATCTCAAGCGGTGTAACATCAAAGACGAAAATCGGCTGTTTTTCAGCATGAACATAACATGATCGCGAAACGGAAAATCGATAGGCATCTGATATCTTCGATTTAAGATATTTTTCAAGGATTTCCCACTTCAAGTCTCCGTCATGGCGATAAACGCCCGGACGTGCCATGACAATAAAGGGAACCAGTTCAAAAAGATCCAGATAAGACTTCCAGGTATCTATCTCATGGAAAGCATCCAGGCCCAGGATGAAAAAAAGCGCGCTATTTTCCGACAGGACTTGCATAAAATAGCGTACCGTGTCGATGGTGTATGAAGGCCCCGGTCGTTTCAACTCAACATCGGATACCGTAGCAGTTTGCGTCAGAGCCGGATAGTTTGCAACTGCCAGCCGGATCATCTGCAAACGATCTTGGGCATCAGCCACACCTCCGGATTCTTTATGCGGCGGCAGGGCCGCCGGAATCAGCTTGATTTGATCCAGGTTAAAAGCTTCCATCACCTCCTGAATCACTTGAAGATGTCCCCGATGAATCGGATTAAATGTACCGCCAAACAGCCCGATGCGTTTCAATCAATCCTCTCTTTACAGTATTTGAGCCCTTTGCTGCGCTTTGACAAGCCGGCTACTGTGAAACTTGATTTATATGCTGCACTCGGCCGTAATAGCCAGGTTATCGCGATGGATGACGTAATCATAAGGCTTCTGCCCCAGGCACTGCTCGATCTGGCTCGACTTCAGCCCCATAATTTTACGGATATCGACTGAACTGTAATTGACGAGCCCGGTACCCAGGGTCTCGCCGTCGCCTCTTCTGAATTCCACCGGCGCCCCGACACTAAATTCGCCTTCCACACCGACGATGCCGCTGGGCAGCAGGCTTTTACCCCTTTGCAGAATTGCGGCTGCAGCACCCTCATCAATGCTAATAACCCCTTTGGGCTTCAGGGTGAAAGCAATCCAGCACTTGCGGCTTTTCAGCTTTTCTTTTCTGGGCACAAAATAGGTTCCGTGTTCCTGGCCGGCAAAAAGCTTTGTAAGGATGTCCGGCTTGCTGCCGGCAGCGATCAGCATTGGAATGCCGGCTGCTGTCACTTTTCCGGCGGCCTTAATTTTGCTCAGCATGCCGCCGGTACCCAGCGAACCCGGAATATTGCCGGCTAACTTTTTAATATCCTTGCTTATGGTAGAAATCACCGGAATCAGCTCGGCCTCTGGAAATGTGCGCGGATCCCTGGTGTAAAGGCCGTCAATATCCGTAAGATTGATGAGTATGTCGGCATCCATCAGCAGTGTAATCATGGCCGCCAGATTGTCGTTATCGCCGAATTGAATCTCTTCGATCATGACGGTGTCATTTTCATTAACAATGGGAACAACCTGCCATGACAACAGGGCATTAAGCGTATTGCGCGCGTTCAGATACCTTTGACGATCATTAAGATCATCACCGGTCAGAAGAATCTGGGCGACCTTCTTTTTATACCTTCCAAAGGCCTTGTCATACTCCATGATGAGTCCGGCCTGGCCCACGGCGGCAACCGCCTGGCGTTTGGGAATTTCATTAGGCCTTTTATCCAGACCAATTTTTTTAACCCCGGAAGCCATGGCTCCCGATGACACCAGAATCACCTCCCGCCCGTCCTCGATCAGGCGGCATATCTGTCTGCTGATGGACCTGATCGCCTTTAAATTCAATCCCAGATCTGCGGTAAGGACATTACTCCCGACTTTGACCACAACACGACGGGCGTCATTAAATATCGAGGCTCTGTTAGCGTTCATGGGGCTGGTCCAATAATTGTATGATTAGCGAAATTAGACTGTCAACACCCCGTCCGGATATGGCGGAGATTTGTAATGTTTTGAGATCTTGGGCTGCAGCTTGAAATGCTTCGACAGCTTCCCGCGCCTCCGGCAGATCGAGTTTATTTAATACCACAATCTGAACCTTTTGCGCCAGCCGGGGATTATACATGGCCAGCTCGTTATTAATGGTATGATAGTCCTTAAGGGGGTTGTCCAAATCAATTGTTGATACGTCAATTAGGTGAACAAGAATACTAGTTCGCTCAATATGCTTCAAAAACCGGATGCCGAGTCCGGCTCCTTTATGCGCCCCCTCGATCAATCCGGGGATATCCGCAACCACAAAAGGATCTCCCCAGTCGGTTGCAACTACGCCGAGGGTAGGTGTCAGGGTTGTAAAGGGATAATCGCCGATCTTGGGACGTGCTGAAGATAATGCCGTGATAAGGGTAGATTTGCCGGCATTGGGAAGACCGATGATACCAACATCGGCAAGGAGTTTAAGTTCGAGCTTGAGTCTTTTGGTTTCACCCGGTTCACCCGGTTGGGCAAAGCGGGGCCCCCGGTGGGTGGAGGTTTTGAACCGCATGTTGCCCTGGCCGCCTCTGCCGCCTCTGCCCAGTACAAATTTTTCTCCGGGTTCAATTAAGTCTTTAAGAATTTGTCCGCTGTCAGCGTCACTGACGAGGGTTCCGGGGGGAATTTCAATGACAAGATCTTGGCCGGTTTTGCCGGTTTTCTGCTTTCCCTGGCCGTGGGAACCGTTCTTTG
This sequence comes from Desulfobacteraceae bacterium, assembly GCA_013203195.1. Taxonomy (GTDB): domain Bacteria; phylum Desulfobacterota; class Desulfobacteria; order Desulfobacterales; family UBA11574; genus Desulfatibia_A. Next base: position 6,219 of record JABMQM010000204.1, read on the forward strand.
CTTTGAATTGACTTTTAAAGCGAAATTGATATAGGGTGCGTTTTCTCAATGTCGTTACTAAAACAACATCTCCGCCTTTGCCGCCGTCGCCACCGTCCGGTCCACCGCGCGGAATAAACTTTTCACGCCTGAAACTTACACAGCCCTTGCCACCGCTGCCGGATTGAACGGTAATGATCGTTTCATCAATGAATTTCACTCTGCATAAACACTTACTTTTTTACGACGGCGCCCCATTCTTTCAAAAGCTACGATACCATGGATCTTGGCAAACAAAGTGTAATCCTTGCCCATGCCCACATTGTCTCCCGGATGGATTCTGGTTCCCAGCTGGCGCACTATAATATTGCCGGCGAGCACCTTTTGTCCGCCAAACCGTTTGACCCCGCGTCGCTGCGCGTTACTGTCGCGGCCGTTTCTCGTGCTGCCGGCGGCCTTTTTATGTGCCATTGTGCTAACTCCTTATTATTAAAACAATTTTCGTTTTATGTTTCGATACTGTCGATCTTGATTGCCGTATACAGCTGACGATGCCCCTGCTTGCGGCGATATCTTTTGCGTTTTTTATATTTGAAAACAATAATCTTTCTGGCCTTGTGCTGCTCGACAATATGACCCTTGACCACAACATTATCGAGAATCGGTTGTCCGATACTGACCGCATCACCGTCCGAACACATCAGGACGCTGTCCAAAGCAACCGGGCTGCCGACTTCCCCTGGAATTTTCTCTACCTTTAATATTTCGCCCTGACGAACCTTATATTGTTTCCCGCCAGAAGCAACAATAGCATACATATATATAAACCTCCTTAAAATCCAATATAATACTATTTTTTTTACAAACGTTTTAAGTGTTAGGCTTATAAAAACCTAAAACGTGATAATTTCGGTATTTATGAATTCATCAATCAAGAAACTACCAATATTTATTCGTTTCGTAATATTTGTCAAGAATATTTTCAATAAAATCACAAAACGATTTTATAAAACGCGGTTTCACCGCTCAATATGCCGAAAGGCTAAAATTCTTTATAATGATACAAGATTTATCTATTCCTGGCCCCGCTTTAAGCGGGGCCTTATATAAAATCACGTAGTGATTTTATATCTTGACTTATAGCAAAGATTGACATATGAACAGTTGTTCATATGTTTGGAGGTAACTTATGGATGTCTGCCAGGAAAAAATAATACATCATGAAAGCGTGCAAAAGGCGCTCAACAACATTCCCGACATGGACGCGCTCCATAGCATTACCGGTATTTTCAAGGCTTTGAGCGACCCAAGCCGGCTTAAGATTGTGATTGCCCTGGCAAAATGTGAATTGTGCGTCTGTGATCTGGCAGCCGTTTGCGGATCATCCGACTCGGCCGTATCCCATCAGCTCAGGATACTCAGAAATCTGAAAATCGTCCGTTATCGCAGAGAAGGAAAAGTCGTTTATTACCGTCTTGATGATCACCATGTGAGCACTTTAATCAATCAGACCCTGGAACATGTTAAGGAATAAAAAATGAATATAATTATAGAAATCCTGGCCGCTGCATGGCAGGTCTTCCTTGAATCGTCCATCTATATGCTTTTTGGGTTTTTTGTCGCCGGTATTCTCTATGTTTTTTTCAAACCCGAGAAAGTCAGCCGCTATTTAGGAAAGGGCCGGGTGCGTCCCGTGCTTCTTTCCGCCCTGGCGGGGATTCCGATTCCGCTGTGCTCCTGCGGCGTTGTCCCGGCGGCGGCCGGGCTGAAGCGTCAAGGCGCCAACAACGGTGCGACCTTGTCGTTTTTGATCTCAACACCTGAATCCGGTATGGATTCCATTCCAATTACCTATGCGCTCATGGATCCTATTATGACTGTAATGCGTCCGGTGGCGGCCTTTATTACCGCCATCGTCGCCGGAACTATTGAAAATTTTTTTGGCGAATCCGGGGGGAAATCAAAAAACACCCTACATAGTTCCTGCTCTGCCTCCGGTAACCACGGTTGTAACGGACCATCTCTAATCCCGTTAAACCCGGCCAAGATTTCGTTGCCCGCCAAAATTGTCATTGGTTTGAAATATGCCTTTGTCGATCTTTTGGGCGACATCGGTAAGTGGTTTATCGTCGGTATTCTACTGGCAGGACTGATCTCCTATTTAATACCGGACACTCTGTTTGAATCGTACCTGACCAACAATTTTATTGCCATGCTTGTGATGCTGGTGGTCGGCCTGCCCATGTATGTATGCGCGACGTCCTCAACACCGATTGCCGCCGCCCTGGTACTGAAAGGCTTAAACCCGGGGGCCGCCCTGGTATTTTTGCTGGCCGGACCGGCGACGAACATTGCTTCTTTGAGTATGGTTTCAGGTCTTTTGGGCAAAAAATCACTCTTGATCTACCTGGGATCGATCGCTGTATGTTCCCTTGCTCTCGGCATTGTGACCGATATGCTATATTTCGGCTTCGGAATCACCGCCAAAGCATCGGCAGGACAAGCCGCTGAAATATTCCCTCATTATGTAGAATTGACTGGTGCGGCCGTCCTTGCCATTTTGCTTGCGTTTGCGATCTGGAAAAACTATAAAGAATCTGGGTCTTGCAGCACGTGTTAACCTGACCCGAATATTTCAGTAAAGGATCCTGGCCCAAAGGACCCGGCTTTAGTTTACCCCTGGAAGGGGCTGCTTTCCTGCAAATTGGACAAGTTTGAAGTGCATAAAGTGAGCTAAAGTGCCTAAAGTTATGGAG
>JABMQM010000205.1 GCA_013203195.1 Desulfobacteraceae bacterium
AATACAACCCAATATAACCTTAAACAAAAACGAAACCGAGGAACGCAAGCAAAAAGCCGCTTTAGAAATCAAGCCGAGCCTTTACAAGATAAAAGCCGGAGAAATGCTTTTGCGCGAAGGTGAAAGGGTTACCAAAATACAGCTTTTAAAAATGCAAACTTCCCAGGACAGGATACAAAACAAACAGATGCTGGGAAGCAGTATCGGCGCAGCCATGATTATTTTTGGCATTCTTGTGATGACATATATACTCCATTTTAAGCATCAGGACCAAATCTATCGTAATCAAAACAAAAATTTACTTTTCATTGCCAGTGTACTTATTACCTTTATTTTCATTGCCAGAATAGCAGCACCTTTATCTGAATCGATGGGCCATTATACACCATTCGATATATCCGCTTCATCAGTGGCCTTCGGTATTCCCCTGGCTTCCGGCGCCATGACCGTTTGTTTGTTTGTGGGGCTTGACCTTGCCATCCCCTTTGCCATGCTCCTCGCCATCGGAACGGCAGGCATCTTTCAAAACAGATTTGATATTTTTATATACTTTTTGATTAGCGGTTCAATGTCAGCCTACTGGATGCAGAGCTGCCGGGAGCGTAAAGTCTTTATCAAGGCAGGCTTAAAACTCGGTCTGTTGAATGTGGCTCTGGTAACGGCAATAAATGGTTATATGGCTGATTTGGGGGGTTTTAGACTCCTGTGGGACTGGGCCTTTGCGTTTTTAGGTGGTGTCGGCGCAGGGATCGTTACCGCCGGTATCGCCCCGCTGGTAGAAATCGCATTTGACTATACTACTGATATTAAACTGCTTGAACTGGCTAACCTTGATCAACCCATTCTACGCAAATTGATGATAGAAGCTCCCGGAACCTATCATCATTCTGTAATTGTAGGTTCCATGGTCGAAGCGGCGGCGGCTGAAATCGGAGCCAATCCCCTGCTTGCCAAAGTATGCGGATATTACCACGACATCGGCAAAATCAACAAACCGCTGTATTTTATTGAAAATCAGACCGACGGTATCAATAGACACGATAAGCTCGCACCGTCTATGTCGAGCCTTATCCTGATTTCTCACATCAAAGACGGTGTAGAAATAGCAAAGCAGCACAAGCTGGGGCAAACAATTATTGACACCATCAGACAATCCCATGGAAAAAGCCTTATCAGTTTCTTTTATGAAAAAGCCAAAAAGCTAAAAGGAGAGGATGCCGTTAAGATTGAGGACTTCAAATACCGCGGTCCCAAGCCCCAGACCCGGGAAGCCGGCCTGGTCATGCTGGCGGATGTTGTTGAAGCTGCATCCAGAACCATGGTAAATCCAACGCCTTCCAGAATCCAAAAGCATGTGCAGGACCTGATCAACAAGATTTTTTCGGACGGTCAGCTTGACAATTGTGAACTGACCTTGAAAGACTTGAATAACATTGCTAAAAGTTTTAACAAAATATTAAGCGGAATATACCACCACCGCATTGAATACCCCGAGCAAGCCTTTTTGAATAACGGAAAGGGAAAAAATGGGAGTCCTGATCGACAACCGCCAAAACAGATACAAGATACCTCTAAAGAAAATACAGAAAAAAGCCCAGGCCGTCTTAAGCGCCTTGGACTGTCCTGATGGAGAACTTTCCCTGCTTGTCGTTGACGATCCACAGATAGCAAAGCTGAATAAAAAATATCTCAATCGACACGGTCCTACCAACGTTATCGCCTTTCCCATGCGCCAGGGCGAATTTGCAAATTTGACCCCGCAGCTTCTCGGCGATGTTGTTATTTCCGTTGAAACTGCTGCAAGGGAGGCGAAAAAATCAGGTATAAGCATGCAGGAACGTTTTACGCAACTTCTGGTGCACGGCGTCCTGCACCTGTTTGGATACGATCATGAAGAAAACAAACAGCAAGCGCGCAAAATGGAAGAAAAGAGCAATGAACTAATCAAATTAATAGAGAATACAGAAAAGTGCCTTAAGTGAACTAAAGTTGAAAGTGCCTAAAGTTAAGGAAAGCGTTTTCAGCGCAAATCAGTTTTTATTTAAATTACCAGTGCCAAAGGCACATACATTAACTTTAGTTCACTTTAGCTCGCTTCAAACTTTAGGCACTCATTTATATCTCGTTAGCAGTGGGCTACAACAACTTATTGAGAATTTACATAAATTAAGGGACAAAAACCCGTAACGAGGAATCCGTGCACAAGAGGGTAATGAAATGTCTGTGGAAGCAAATATTGTAGAAATGGCTAAGGCGGCCAGGGCCGCTTCGGTGGCGATGGCCAAATGCTCTTCAAAAAAGAAAAATGAAGTTTTGATAGCAATTGCCGATCGGATAGAACAGCAGGCAGCCATTGTTCAAAAAGAAAACCAAAAAGACCTTGTGCGTGCCAAAGAGATGGGGCTTTCAGATGCCATGATCGACAGACTGGCCGGGACCGACGCTACCATCAAATCGATGGCAGACGGACTGAAAGAGGTGGCCCGGCTAAATGAT
>JABMQM010000206.1 GCA_013203195.1 Desulfobacteraceae bacterium
CCCTTAGACAGCGTAGTTGATAGCGCTTTTTTGAAAAATTCTGAAGCCCGACGAGTTTCTAAACCCTAACTTATTGATAAGTTACATTTTTAGGCGATAACGCTTTGATTATAAAGTGTTTTTATCAGACATCCTTTTGCCCGTCAACCTTTCTGTTTGACCAATTTATAATTTACTTTGACGCTGCTTGCGCCGCATTCAATTTCATCTCAATTGTGCATAGTTAAGGTTTCTCTTGAACAAAAGGTGGCTGTTTGCTATTTATATAGGTTCCGGCTGTCATAGCCCTAATATTTAATGAAAAAAACATATGTCTTTTTTGATAAAACGAAAAAAAACACTTCAAATTAAAGTCGGGAATGTTAAAATCGGCGGTATGGCTCCGATTGCCGTCCAGTCCATGACCAACACACGTACTCAAGATGTTGCCGCTACGGTATCACAAACAAAGCGTCTTGAAAAAGCAGGATGTGAAATTGTTAGAGTGGCTGTCCCTGACCAGGAAGCTGCTGAAGCAATTTCTTCGATAAAGGATCAGATTTCAATCCCTTTGATCGCCGATATACATTTTGACTACCGCCTGGCCATCTCCGCAGCCAGGGCGGGTGCTGACGGTCTTAGAATCAACCCCGGGAATATAGGAAGCAAACAAAAAGTAAAAGCTGTTGTTGATATCGCCACCGAGTTTAATATACCGATTCGCATCGGTGTTAATTCAGGCTCCCTTGAAAAGGATGTCCTGAAAAAATACGGCGGCACATGTGCGGAAGCAATGGTGGAAAGTGCCTTGCGACATATCGAACTCTTAAAGTCATTCGATTTTCACAACATTAAGGTTTCAATAAAGGCATCTGATGTTCATCGCACCATAGATGCTTTCCGGCTGTTTTCATCCAAAACCGACCTTCCGCTACATGTGGGGGTAACCGAAGCCGGAGCCCTTTACCCCGGAATCGTTAAATCCTCCCTCGGTATTGGAATGCTCCTTGCAGAGGGTATCGGCGACACCATTCGCGTCTCTTTGACCCGCGATCCGGTTGAAGAGGTGCGGGTCGGCTACGAAATTCTCAGGGCGCTCGGTATTAGGCAACGTGGGCCCGAAATTATTTCCTGCCCCACCTGCGGCCGTTGTAATATCGATCTTTTTGATATCGTTGAGCAGGTTGAAAAGAATCTATTACTAAATCCGTTGCCGATCAAGCTTGCCATTATGGGCTGCGTGGTAAACGGTCCGGGAGAAGCCAAAGAGGCCGATATCGGTATAGCCGGCGGTGATGGTACCGGGATACTTTTCAAGAAAGGGAAAGTGATCAAAAAGTTTCCCCAGGAGAAACTCGTCGAGGTATTACTAAAAGAGGTCGCTAAATACGAAAAAGATACGACCATATAAAATTAAAAAGGAAGGAACATGGCAAAATCGACAAAAACTGCGATTACTCCGACAAGGGCCCAAGATTATCCGGAATGGTATCAGCAGGTGGTGAAAGCCTCGGATATGGCGGAAAGGTCACCGGTCAGAGGCTGTATGGTGATAAAGCCATGGGGTTATGCTCTATGGGAAAACATTGTGCGCGTGCTCGACGGCATGTTCAAAGAAACCGGGGTCAAAAATGCATATTTCCCTCTTTTTATTCCCCTCTCTTTTCTTGAGAAAGAGGCTGCGCATGTCGAAGGTTTTGCCAAAGAATGTGCGGTTGTTACCCACCACAGGCTCGAAAAAGGAGCCGACGGCGGCCTTGTACCGGCCGGTGCGCTCACCGAACCCTTGATTGTACGTCCTACCTCAGAGACGATTATCGGAGACTCTTTTTCCAAGTGGGTCAGCAGCTATCGTGATCTCCCGATACTGATCAACCAATGGGCCAATGTGGTCAGATGGGAGATGCGAACCCGTCTCTTTTTAAGGACAACTGAATTTTTGTGGCAAGAAGGGCATACCGCCCATGCTTCGGCCCAAGAAGCCATAGAACGTACACAAATGATGCTTGACGTTTATGCCCGCCTGGCAGAAGAGTATCTGGCCATGCCGGTTATCAAGGGTAGAAAAACAGCAGCAGAAAGATTTCCCGGAGCGGTCGATACCTTGTGCATTGAAGCCATGATGCAGGACAGGAAAGGGCTTCAAGCCGGTACCTCGCACTTTTTGGGGCAGAATTTTGCCAGGGCCTCTGATATCATATTCCAATCCGCCCAGGAGACAGAGGAGTATGCCTGGACAACCTCATGGGGCTCATCCACCCGTCTTATCGGGGGTCTTGTCATGACGCACGGTGATGACGACGGTATCATACTGCCGCCGAAAGTGGCATCCTCGCATGTGGTTCTAATGCCCATTACCAGAAAGGGCGGGGATAAAATGGATGTAATGACGTTTACCGAAAGCCTGGCCAATGAACTGAAAGAAAAAAAATATCATAACCGCCAACTTGAAGTGGAGATTGACGACCGGGATATAGGCGGTGCCAGAGGATGGGAGTGGATCAAAAAAGGGATACCGCTGCGTGTTGAAATCGGCCCCAGAGACATTGCCGAGAATTCCGTATTTGTCGCCAGAAGAGATAAAGGACATCAAGAAAAAGAGTCATTAAAAAGAGATTATTTTGTTGGAACAATAACCAATCTTTTGGACGAAATGCAGCAGAATCTTTTTGAGCGTGCCCTGTCGTTCAGAAAAACACATACCGTAATCATTGAAAACCGGGATGATTTTTATGATTTCTTTACGCCGCAAGATATGGAGAAACATGAAATTCATGGTGGTTTTGCGTTATCCGGTTGGTGCGGCGCGCAGGAATGTGAATCAAAAATAAAAGAAGATTTAAGTGTTACTATCCGGTGCATCCCTTTTGATGATGAGACCCCCAAAGGAGAATGCATCTGCTGCCGCAAGCCCGGCGACACCCGGGCAGTATTTGCCAAGGCATACTAGTTAATAGTGACTCTCCGCCTCAAGGAATAGAGTAGGACGAGCAA
>JABMQM010000207.1 GCA_013203195.1 Desulfobacteraceae bacterium
AACAGAGCGCCTGTGGTATTTAAAACTGGTAGATCATTATAAAACCTGAATCTTGCATAACAATAGACCGGGGTTGCGTTGGTGCGATCCCATCAATTAACCGGTAAAGTAAAAAGGAGGAAAACGATGAGATTTTGCAAACTGTGTGTAGTGGTAGTTATGGTGATGGTAATGGCTACGGCGGGCATGGCCGTGGCCGGTACCCTGGCTGATGTAAAGGCCAAAGGCTTTATTCAGGCCGGTGTCAACGGCGATCTGTTCGGTTTTGGAAAGCCGGATGAGAAAGGTGTGTGGCGAGGTCTTGATGTGGACACGGCGCGTGCCGTTGCTGCTGCGGTATTTGGTGATGCAAGCAAGGTAAAATTCACTCCACTGACAGCCAAAACACGTTTTACGGCTTTGCAGTCCGGTGAAATTGACGTGTTGACCCGTAATTGTACCCAGACCCTGGGTCGCGACACCGCTTTGGGTCTCGATTTTTGCCAGGTAAACTATTACGACGGTCAGGGCTTTCTTGTTCCCAAGAAACTGGGTGTAAAAAGTGCCAAGGAGCTCGATGGCGCTACGGTATGTGTCCTGCCTGGAACAACCACCGAGCTGAATTTAGCGGATTACTTCCGTGCAAATAACATGAAGATGAAACCGGTTGTGATTGAAAACACGGCTGAACTTGCCAGAGCCTTTTTTGCCGGTCGCTGTGATGTCCTGACATCTGATGCCTCTCAGCTGGCCAGTACCAGGTCAGTGGCCCCCAACCCCAAGGATTACATTGTTTTGCCTGAGATTATTTCCAAGGAGCCCCTTGCTCCTGCTGTTCGCCATGGTGACAACCAGTGGAAAGATATTGTCAACTATTCTGTGCTTGTCATGATCAATGCTGAGGAAATGGGCATTACATCAAAAAACGTGGATAAAATGCTCGAAAGCAAAGACCCGAAAATCCAACGTTTCTTAGGCGTTTCCCCCGGAAACGGAAAGGCCCTTGGGCTTGATGAAAAATTTGCCTACAATATCATTAAGCAGGTGGGTAACTATGGTGAAGTGTTTGAGCGGAATGTAGGTGTTAACACACAGCTCGGAATTGAGCGCGGTCTGAACGCCCTGTGGACAAACGGCGGTCTGATGTATTCTCCTCCGTTTAAGTAATCGACATAATCAAACTGCCGATAAGCTCGCAAATAACCGGGCTTATCGGCTTAACAACGTTACGAGACCTTTGCAAAACGGCACTTTTCGAAGTCTGCGCTTATCTGCCCGATTTCGGCGCTTGCCCCGTAGCTCCGGAAGATGGTACCGGGGTCAGGCTCAAATTTCAATCCGCCAGAGGCGGATTAATCCTCGAAATATTCCATATATTCCTGCCTGCCCCGTAGGTCTGGTAGATCGTACTGGGGTGTTAAAATTTTTGCATTCCTTGAACTCGAACAAAAAATACCATTTTTCAAAGGCCTCTTTACAACCTGCAAATGACTCATCAGTATTGCGATTTTAATCAGAGATAAACGATGCAAGAAATCAGTACCGGCACGACAGCCAACAACATACCTGAAAAAGTCCCTTTTTTCAATGACCCTGCCAAACGATCAATTCTGTTTCAGTTGTGCGTTATGCTCATATTAGTGCTCCTTGGGTATTATCTGATTTCGAACACAATTGAAAATCTTGAAAGACAGGCGATCGCAACCGGACTGGGCTTTCTTGAAAAAGAATCCTCATTTGAAATCGGTGAGTCACTGATATCCTATTCAGCGGCCGATACATATGCCCGCGCTCTTATGGTGGGGGTTTTAAATACCTTAATTGTTTCATTTATCGGGATCATTCTTACAGTCATACTCGGTACTTTTATCGGGGTGGCCCGTCTGTCCACAAACTGGCTGGTATCAAGACTGGCTGCTGTTTATATAGAGGTTTTCCAGAATATACCGATCTTGTTGCAACTCTTTTTCTGGTATGCATTTTTTTATGAATTCCTTCCATCCCCACGGCAGGCTTTGAGCCCGGTTACCGGTATCTTTCTGAGTAACCGTGGAATGGTTTTTGCCGTTCCACAGTCGCATCCGGCTTACAAATACATAGCTGTGGCTTTTTTAGCCGGTTGTGTCCTGGCTTATCTGCTGCGTCGATGGGCAAGAAAACGGCAGGAAACAACCGGGAAGCCTTTTCCTGTTTTTCGTGTATGTGTGGGGATTCTTATCGGGCTTCCTGTGATTACCTGGTGGCTGGCCGGAGCACCTACGGCGATGGATGTTCCTGTACTTGTGGGGTTTAATTTTACAGGCGGCGTTAATATCAGTCCGGAATTCACTGCGCTATTGCTGGGTTTAGTTTTTTATACTGCTGCATTTGTAGCAGAAGCTGTCCGTGCCGGAATACAGTCGGTAAGTCACGGGCAAACAGAAGCCGCCATGTCCATGGGCCTTAAACCCGGCCAGATTTTAAACCTGGTAATATTACCCCAGGCTTTGCGGGTGATCATTCCGCCCCTGACCAGTCAGATGTTGAACCTGACAAAGAACAGTTCCCTGGCGGTTGCCATCGGGTATCCGGATTTTGTTTCTGTGGCCGGGACAGCGATCAATCAGACCGGACAGGCAATAGAAGGTATTGCAATGATGATGGTCGTGTATCTTTTTTTCAGCCTGAGCACATCCGCTTTTATGAACTGGTACAACAAAAGAGTTGCCCTCGTAGAAAGATAGAAATTAATGGAAGAAACAGCAAATAACATACAGGCAGAAGAGTTAAAGCCACCGATTACCAGTGTGGGAGTCATAGGGTGGATAAAGGGAAATCTTTTCAATGGCTGGTTCAACTCAGTCATAACCATTGCCATCTTGTATTTTCTCTGGAAAATTGTGCCTTCCTTTATCCGATGGGCGTTTATCGACAGTTTATGGATTTCCACCGGAGCAGAATGTCATGAAGTAGGTGGTGCATGCTGGTCTATCATCCCTGCAAATATTCGGTTCATCCTGTTCGGTTTCTTCCCGTATGAATCACAATGGCGACCTTTAGTGGCCATGATTCTATTAGTAGGTCTTCTTTATTACAGCCAGAACCGAAACCACTGGAAAAAGCCCCTGGCTTATGCGTGGATTATCGGTCTTTTTATCATGGGCCTGCTTATGAAAGGCGGACTATTCGGCCTGGCCCCGGTAGAGAGCGTTCAATGGGGGGGATTGCCGCTCACACTTCTTCTTTCTGTTTTCGGACTGACAGCAGCGTATCCTCTTGGTATAGTATTGGCTCTGGGACGACAATCCAGTCTGCCTGCCATAAAGACGGTCTGTATTGCATATATCGAACTAATCCGCGGGGTGCCGCTTATTACCCTCCTCTTTATGTCCTCGGTTGTATTTCCTTTGTTTTTACCCGAAGGTATTACAATCAATAAGATTCTCCGGGCGCAGGTAGCCATTATTATGTTTACCGCGGCTTATATTGCGGAAGTGGTTCGGGGCGGACTTCAGGGTATGAGCAAAGGGCAGTACGAGGCCGCGGAATCAATGGGATTGAATTACTACCTGACAATGCGACTGGTTATCCTGCCCCAGGCCTTGAAAATCGTGATCCCTCCCACGGTCAGTATTCTTATCTCCGCTTTCAAGCACACATCACTGGTGGTGATTATTGCA
>JABMQM010000208.1 GCA_013203195.1 Desulfobacteraceae bacterium
ATCTTGGGTGTACCGATACAGGCAGCACAATCCAGGGTGGGGAAGGTTTTATCAAATTGAAGCATATGGCCGCCGACGGTAGGGTCCTTTTCCACCAGGTATACTTTATGGCCGGCACTGCCGATGTCCAGGGCCGCCTGCATGCCTGCAATACCGCCCCCTACAACCAGGACATCGGGATGGACACTTACTTCACGGGTCTCGAGGCTCTGATGATAATTGACCCGGTTTATGGCCCCGGCCACAAGTGTCTTGGCCTTACGCGTGGCCTCGTCTTCGTCTGCGGTAACCCAGGAAACATGTTCGCGAACACAGGCCATCTGAAAGTAGTATGGATTGAGCCCGGCACGCTGGCAAGCGGCCTGGAACGTCTTTTCGTGCATTCGCGGTGAGCAGGCCGCCACCACCACCCGGGTGAGGTTATGCTCTTTTATATCTTTTTCGATAAGCTCCTGCCCCGGGTCGGAACACATAAACAAGTAATCACGGGAAATCGCCACATCCGGTAAGGTCGCCGCAAACTCGGCAACTTCCTTCACCCGAACTCGGCCGGCGATATTGATGCCGCAGTGGCAGTTATAGAATCCGATGCGCTCAGACATGACACTCCTCCTGATCAAAGCTCGCAATGAAACTCTCTGTTTTATCCTCTTGATTCGACACCTCCACCGACTCCCAAAGCAATTCGGCCAGGTCCCGGACAACGATTTGACCCGCGACACCGAGCTGATCGACGGCATCATTAAGCATGCGGATACAGTATGGACAGGCGGTGACAATCACATCAGCACCTGTGTTAATAGCCTCATGTATGCGCAGCACACCGAAGCTCTGGTCACGCGGGGTGTCACTCCAGGCACCACCGCCGCCACCGCCGCAGCAGAGACTTCTGGCTTTATTACCGAACATCTCGACCAGCGTTAATCCCGGTATGCTTTGCAACACCCGGCGAGGCGCATCGTAAATGCCGTTGTGCCGTCCCAGATAGCAAGGATCGTGATACGTGACCATGCGATTTATTTTTTGCACCGGCTTTAAACTTCCGTTGGCAACGAGTCGGTCGAGAAGTTCAGTATAATGTTCACTACCGACAGACCCCTGCAATTCATTATAGTTTTTCTTGAAAGCGTTCAAACAGTGCGGCGAAGTGGTCAGGATCTTCTGGACGCCGGCACCCAAAAACAGATCCGTGTTTTGGCGGACAAGATCCGAGAATATATCTTGCGCACCGATTTTGTGGGCCTGGTCGCCGCAGCAACTCTCTTTAGTGCCGAGAGTGCCAAAAGAGATCCCGGCTTGATTTAACAGCCGGGGCAGCGCCTGACCGGCTTTTTGGCTGCCCTTGGAAGGGCTGGTATCATAGGCCGTGGTGCAACAGGTGAACAGGCAGTACTCGTTGCCCTGTGCAAAGGCGGGCATGTCAATATTTTCGGTCCATTCCAGGCGCTTTTCACGCAGGGCACTCCAGGGGTTGCCGTTCTCTTTGAGGCTGCCAAGGGGTGCCTCGAATTGTTTGAGGATCCGGCCGGATTCTATGTTCTGCACCCGCACCGCTCTAACTAAATCAATGATGTCTATTCCTTGAGGGCAGTATTGACCACACTGGTTGCAGGTGACACAGCTCCAGACGGCCTTATCGACGGATTGCTCCGTGCACGTATCCAGACAGATATAACGCAGGATTTGGCGCGGGTTATAGGATGAAACCTGATTCCACGGGCACATAACCGTGCAGGTACCGCATTGCAGGCAAGTCATAAATGTTTCTCCAACCGCAGCCTTTAATGCCTCTATGTCGATATTAGAGTCTTTGGTTGCCTTTTCCTTTACTGTAGTCAAAAAGATCGCCAGCGGTCGGTAGAAAAGATGTCCCAATTTTCCAAATGGAATCATGATGCTAAGCATGCCCACGCATATTGAAAGATGAATTACGTACATAAAGTAGGTTGCCAGGGGCCAGGCGGCCAGACGGAAGAAGTGAATGAATATTCCGGTAAACGCCATTAGAAATAGAAGCACCAGAAAAAACCAGTCCGTGAAATCTGAATACCGGTGGAGTTTCTCTTCTTTCTTGTAGCGGCTGATGAGCATGTCCGCTGAAATAATCATTATAGCGACAGTGGCGTAGTATCCGAAAATACGGGTAGGATGCCACATGGGATGAACGATCTCTGTCTGGAATGATCCTAAAAAGCCGATCACCAGTACTTCCATGGTCACATAACCGGAGAACAGAAGGAAATGGCGCCACCATCGGCCTCTTTGTTCGGTGCCGCATTTGCGCCATCGTTTCTGAGTGAAATAGTGCAGGACAAAGGTCTTTGCTTCCGTGATGTAGGTCAGAAGCGGAATCTTGGTGTCCCGCATGATGTGGCTGTACATTCGAAACCCGTTGGATAACAATAACGCCCCCAGAACGGTAAGCATGATTTTGTCGCCCAATTTAATCCAGGCGACAGGTGCAAATGTATTGAGGGCGACGCGGTCGGTGACAATGGGACCATGGAAAAAGATAAACAGGGTAATAATGCTCAGCGCCACAAAAAGAAAAGCCCCTACTTCCCAGGCCGGTGATGCATAGAATCGGCGGGCTAACCCGGTCCAATCATACTGGGTGGTCAGCCAGCGACGGGTGGCCATCATAGTCTCGGCAGGTTCGGCACCGCGGGGACAGTCTGTATTGCAATCCCCGCAGTAATAACAGAGCCAGGGTTCGGGCGACTCAAGCAGCCTGTCTTTTAGCCCCATTTGCAGATAGCGATAGACTTGTCGTGGAAAAGTATTCGTTCCACTGGACAAAGGGCATGCGGCGCTGCAGTTGCCGCACTGCATGCAAATCTCCATATCTTTGGCTCCAAGTTTCTCTATCTCGCTATACAAATTTTGACTGATGCTGTTTCTTCTCAAAGCGTCTCTCCCAATGAACAATTAGTGTCTGAGCGCAAATTGATCTTCAATAACTCTAAGCAGCACTTCCGCCTCAGGCGGTTTTTCCATGTAAGCCTCCGGGGCCGGTATGGTGTTATCCTGGCGTACATTCAGCATTTTTATATAATGGTTGAATGTTTTGTGGGCGACAGCCGAAAGTATAATCACCGGAATTTTATTAAGAACTTTGTCCATTTTGAGCTGCCGGTACATGTAAACGCCGCCTTCTCCCGGCATCATGATATCGAGGATAATCAAATCAGGCGCGACATTTTTTGCCTTCTCAAGACCTTCTTTTCCATCCCGCGTCATTACAGGCTTATACCCACTTGTCTCAAGCAGTGTGGATAGGAAGATTCTCATGTCCAGCTCGTCATCTACGATAAGAATCTTCTTCTTTTTCATTTTGCCAATCCCATCACTTTGATCGGAAGTTACTCTATCCGTTTTTATAAACAGACATGTCAAAATTTATGCCACGTTTGCGTACGAAACTTTGGTGCCGGTAACACGCAGATACTCGATACGGGTTTCTGGATACCGGATAAAAAAAGTGCTTTTTGAAAAAAATCCAGTATCGAGCATCCAGTATCGAGCATCACTTTTATTGCACCTTATCCGGACGATTCACGCTGGCCACCGGACATGACGCTCTTAGTACCACCTGTTCAACCGTGCTGCCGAGCACCGCCAGTTCAGGATCAACTTCACGGGTATGGTGAGCCATAACAATCAGATCGCCCTGTTTTTCACGCTGGAACTTTAAGATTTCAATATAGGGCGTACCTTCCCGGACCTCGATGTCAAAATTATCAAAATCTTTTAATTGGGAACCATAGTGCTTTTCCATCTTTTCGCGGGCCTCTAAAAGCAAGCTTTCGATCTCCGGCTGGCTCTTGACTTTGCTGGCATCAGCAACGTTGATATCGCAAGCATGGAAAAGATGAAGCTTGGCACCGACTTCTTTGGCCAGCTTGGATGCAAACAGAAAGGCCGAGTCAGCCGCTTTAGAAAAATCGGTTCCGAAAACAATGTTGGAAAATAACTTCCAGCAGGTCGTGCAGGGCCTGCTGATAATGACCACCGGGCAACGCGCCGCTTTGGCAACTCTCTGCATGTTGCTGCCGAGAACACTTCTGTACCTGGTGGCGCCGACATCCTCCTTGCGTGTGTGGGCCCCCATAATGATGAGGTCCACGTCTTCTTCCCGCGCTTTGCGCAGAATTTCGCGATGGGGATTTCCGACAGTGGCATCAATCTCCGAGTTTTCACTGTCTTTTAGTAAGGTGCTATAGGTGTTTTTCATCTCGTCTTTTACCCACTCGAGATAATCCTCATCATATTGGACTTGGTCACCCGTTCGAATGTCCGTCACAAAAGAACTGTATCCCCGCGTGGGAATCCCCAGGACATGGAAAATGTAGAGTTTTGCATCCCATTTCAATTCCAGATCAAAGGCAACTTTAGCGGCGTTATCACAGGTGGGTGAAGCGGTCGTTGCAAACAATATTTTATTAAACATTGGTCACCTCCTTATTTCACATTGCTTCGGAGTTCCATGAAAGCTGAGTTCCCATGCAATTCCGTCAATAAATTCAAAAAGCGTGTACACCGTATCAAATTCGAATATATCTACCCGGTCTCCGAAAATTACGTGTTTTAACCTGCCCAGCTTGACCGGCAAGTCCAGCAGGTTTTCCAACTGCAAGGACTTGATTTCACAGGTTTCTTTGCCGTAAATTCCCATCAGGGAGGTGTAGATTTCTAAACGTTTCCCGGGAAAGCCTATCATCTCGATCGTTTTGCTAAACTCAAGATAGTCAATACCGCTAAAGCAACATCCGTTTTTAGGACAATCGCGGAACTGCTCCCGGTAGACAGGAAAGAAATCATTCAGCTCCATAAGCAAGGAGTGTTTCCCCAGCATCTCAAAGTAACCCCTTAACGGGAATCCCTCTTCTAGTTCCACTCGGAATCCTAAAACCTTCAACAACTCTGTTGCCACGGTTTTACCGTTTAGAAGAATTGAGCCGTCTTTTTTGAGCGCGATCGTATTCATTTCAAAATCCCGAAAGTCCAAATGTTATTGGATGACTCTTGTGTTAAGTTGTATGAGCATGAAACATGCCAAAAAATATTATTTTTGTATTTTTTTAAATTGAAAAATGATTTCAGCAGGTTAATGGATTTCGTTATAACAGGCGTGTAATTTTAAGATAGCTCTTTAGTTGCGATATTGAAACACAACGGGTGGACACATCGGCGGCTTTGCAGATAATTAGACCGATTTCATTTGTATTTATATTTTTATATCAGATAGTTAAAAAAGATTGGTTGTTTGAAATGATATTTCATGGGAGTTGAATACGGCCAAGAAAGCAATGCATCAATTCGCAACACGTGTTGCATTTTGTTGCAGGAATAAAATCATGTTACGATTTTATGAAAGGTTTTTATCTTTCATTTGAATTCCCCGCGCTGCAAGACTTCGACAAGCTACCTTCGGTCTGAGCTTTCGACTGAGCTCACGCCGAAGTCTCAGGGTCGAAGACAGTCGCGTCGCAGCGGGGAATTCAAATTTAAAAAGCCATGTTGTATTTTTTCATTTTCCGCCACAACGTCGTACGGTTGATGTTGAGGGCC
>JABMQM010000020.1 GCA_013203195.1 Desulfobacteraceae bacterium
CATACCCGGTGGACGTTCTCCGGGCGGATACATGCCGTATTCAGGCGGATATTCCCCTGGTGGGTAATCTCCGGGCGGGTACATACCCGGTGGATGCTCACCAGGTGGATACATACCATATTCCCCGGGCGGCGGTCCCATACTCGGATCCCAGTTCGGCGGCGGTTGCATCCCAGGCGGATATTCTCCGGGCGGGTACATTCCATATTCTCCCGGCGGCGGTCCCATACTCGGATCCCAGTTCGGCGGCGGCTGCATCCCAGGCGGATATTCTCCGGGTGGATACATTCCATATTCCCCCGGCGGTGGTCCCATGTTAGGGTCCCAGCCCGGTGGCGGCTGCATCCCAGGCGGATATTCTCCTGGCGGATACAGACCAGGTGGATGTTCACCAGGCGGATACATTCCATATTCTCCGGGCGGCGGTCCTTTGCTCGGGTCCCAATCCGGCGGCGGTCCCATCCTCGGGTCCCAGCCCGGCGGCGGTTGCATTCCAGGCGGATATTCCCCGGGCGGGCGCACCCCGGGTGGATACTGGCCAGGCGGCGGATGCATCCCCGGTGCGGGCGGGACAAATCCCATCTCCTTAAACATATTTTTCGTATCTTCGGTCATATCCATATACATCTTGCGGACATCACCATCGATCTTCTGGACGGCTTCGGTAGCGTTCCGGACGGCTTCCATATCATACCTTGCAGCCATATCATGGACTTCTCTGACGATTCGATCAGCCTCAACAAATTGCTTTTCAGCGTTGCCAATAGCGTTCCCGGCATCGTTAAGGGCTTTTTCGATCATTTTAACTTCTTTTTCATCCTTGGCATTCGCCATGGCCTGCTGCAAATGCTGGCGGTTTTCTTTGAGTTCCTCAACGGAAACCGCGACTTTTTCCTTTGCTATCCCGGCATCCGCAGCGGTCCCGGCAATCTCTCCGTCAATCATTTTTACGGTTTCATCGGGGTTGTTCTCTTTTATAACCTTGGAGGCTTCCTTGGACACATGCAGGGCCGCTACCTTGGCTTTGGCTATTTCAGCCGGATTTTTGGTAGCCCTGGCCTTGGCGACGGCTACATAGGCTCTTTCAACGCGCCTGTAAACAGGGTTTTTATCTGCTGCCCGTTTTCCGGGATTTTTAAAACGGCCCCTGGTGACGTTGCCGTTAACTTCAGCCGTACCGGTGTACATTTTCAAATAGCTTTTCTGGTTATCAAAGCCGAAGTCCCCGTCAGAACCGCGTATCCCACAGACGGCTGTCGGTGTCTGTAAAAAATTTCTCCTTTTGGACGCACCGCTTTTAAACCACAATTTACCGACAAAAGCGGTGATCCTGCGGACGGTTTTTTTGGATTTAAAGACCCAGAAACCGCTCTTTTCTTCCCTTTCCTGGATCAAAGTATTGGAGAAAGGGCTGACCTTAATAATGGCACCGTCATTAAAGGTCACCTGAACCTGGCCTTGTTTGGTCTGGATGCGGCTGCCTTCATACAGAAATTGGCCGACCCGCATAACCGGAACTAAATCAGTTCCGGCCTGAATAAGGACCTGGCCTTTAAAGCTGGTCACCTTGGCGATCGGTTTAGCTGCTTGTACCTGCGGAATCAGAAAAAAGATTCCCATAAGCAGTGTTAAAAAAAGCGTGCAAGTTCTGGCTGGAAATTTCATTGCGCCTCCTTCATTATAAGGCCATTTTTTAGCATCAATTATATTTTAAATTAAATCAATCAGTTCGAGGTTTTTACAAGAAATTTGGGTTAATTGCATCCTCTTTATATATCGGCGATTTAGAAAGAAACTTTAGTCCGAATTTGACATAATGGTCATGACAGAAATTAAAAATAAATGATGCAAGACATATGCCAAGATGGGAGGGCGTCCGTAGCTCCTAAAATTTGCAAGTCGAAGGTCCCGGAATCGGGGTATAGTTCGCGAAATTCCGCTTGCGGAGGCGCTGGTTATGTAGCTGTGGATAGCCGATACAGATAGGAAAATTTTTCCTGTTACGGCATAAAGAGATAAGCGCGAGATACGAAACCATCAATTTGCAGATCCCATAGTTCCTAATGCGTTTTTAACAAACCCTTCATCAGGATAATACATCCGAACATGCCTTTTGATCTGTTGTATCATTCCTTTTCGTAAGCGCTTATTATCGGATTCCAGTTCCAGGGCTTTTTGATAATGCCAGCCGGCTTTGGTCCAGGCCGGTTTCCATTTTGCAAAGACCGGAGCCATGACCTTGGACCGCATCACCCAGTAATGACCCAGTTTGACATGCAGCAAAGGGCTCTTTTCTCCGGCAAAGTAGGCGGTCCGCTCCATGGATATATCGGCGGCCGGAAACCATTTTGAGCCAAAATCCGGTTCCAGCCACATACGTGCATACTCCCACCCCAGTTGCTGATGATATTCAACCGCAAAAGGATTAAGGCGCACCGCCTTTTCAAGGGTTTTCACAATTTCCATCTGGATTTTCCGCAGTTCTTGTTCCTTTAATTTTGCATCTTGTATCCTAAGTCCTTGATCCCGTTTTTTGCTCAACCCAAGGGCCAGTTTGTACCAGTATCCCGCATTACGGCCGTCCCAGGCAATGGCCGCTTTAATATCTTTTAACGCAGGATTCTGATCTCTGTTCAGCGTGGAATTGCGGACCGTATTACAATAGGCCTCGGCCACAAAATGCCGCATGGTCCAGACCCCGGCCCATATTACAAGACCTGCAAACAGCAGCAGGCTCAAAACCCCTTTGGGGTTCAAATATAAGATTTGGTATTGGTAATGCACTTTGTTGCGATGATGTCCTCTAAGATGCAGGGCACTGAAACCGATGGCCAGAATGGCCGCAAATATCATGAAATTGGCCGGGATGTGAAAATTAAAATCACAAGATGAATGCACCGCCATGGAGACCATAACAACCAGCGGCACCATTCCCACGCAGACGGCAAAGGAGTCGTTGCGCTTCGACCAGATTTTCACTGTCAGGTAGATGTAATAAAACATTCCGATCAACAGCAGGCCAAAACCGACCACGCCCGCTTCGGACATAAACTGAATCCAGTCATTGTTAGCATACTCTATGTGAAAGTTTTTGTCCGCAGCAGCCTGATACTTTGGATAGACATATTTAAAATTTCCGACGCCCACGCCCGCGGTCCGGTAATCATCAAACATCTCTAAGGTCTTCTGAACATATCTTTTTCTAGCATCAAAGGCCGTATTAAAAGTCTTGAATCTTTCAAGAGGATAGTCAGCCCCGATCTTGAGAGCATAAACACAAATAATTACAAACAACAAAACAACAACAAATCCTTTACGTCGATGTTTTTTCCGCACCAAAAACAATAATCCCATCACCAGCATCCCTGCGGCCACCGCAATCATGCCTCCTCTGGAAGCCGAAAAAACCAGCCCCATGCCTATTACTGAGCCAGAAAAAACAATAAAAATTCTTTTGAAAAGCTGCGGCCGGCCTAATAAAGTTTCCGTAAACCTTTCTTTGAAAGTGGCTTTGCCACCAAAGGTTACCGGCCTCTTATTCCCTCTTGTTGCAAGCGCAGCCGCAAAACCGGCCATCAACAGCAGGCTCATACCCATCAGTCCGGCAAAGTGGTTGCGATTAATAAAAGTTCCGCTGACAATTTTAATATAGCTATTTTTTTTAAACCACCAGATGTGCCCGGACCCCGAAAAGGACTGAATCATACCATAGAGGGCCTCAAAACAGCCCGTGACCAATATTATGAAGATCGCCAGTTCAATCCGTTTCTGTGAATTAAGCGTCTGGGCCAGCCCCCAAAAGAAAAGTCCGTATGCTATCCATCGAAGCATCGACTGTTGCACCGGATATGCGTAGGAAGCTAAACTGAACCATTGATAAGCCGGACTTGCGGCGACCAAGGCCTCCGTGGCCGGCAATGACTTTTGGCCAACTACAACCGCCCCGGGAGATATGAATCTTACAATATTTTCCGGCAAGGGGATGGTTTGAAAAATAAGATAAATGCAAAGAAGCAGAAAGAGTGGATTCAGGCCGGTTTTTAACAATCTAATCCGCAATTTTGCGTTGCCGGGATCCCGGTCAATACTTGACATCAGCACTAGAGCTGTGGCGATCAGAATCCCCAGGAAAACAACCGTGTAGGCATAGGTATGCACCGCTCCGAAAAAGAGCACAGCCAGCACCAGCACGGCCATGTATATTATAAATGCTATTCTTTCCAAAATTTGATGATCTCGTAAAAAGTTAAGGATTCTAATATATATGTCTAAGTAAAAAGGTTCATATACAAGGATTAGTATTTTTTCAGTAACGAGGCTATACAGGTATTATGCAGAGTTTA
>JABMQM010000209.1 GCA_013203195.1 Desulfobacteraceae bacterium
CACATGCCTATCTAAAGATGGTAAAAAGCTTCTGGAGCAATACAAACTTTTAAAGAAAAAATGCACAATTGCGGATGATAAAATATTTATAAGCATTTTCGAAGATAAATAATGATGAATTTGAAAAAAGTTGAATTCATCAAGTATTTAGTGTTTTGTTTAAAATATATGATGATATACCGGCTTACCGGACCACCAACACTAAACATCAAATACAAAACACTATCGAAAGAAATATTTCTTTTCTGATTTTATTTGAGGAGTTACTTAAAACCTTACAAAAACAAGAGGTTGTTCCTGTTGCATCAAATCATCTATCGGTTCCATAAACACATCTTAATTTTTTCTGTTTTGCTGACCCTGGCTGCAATTGTTCTCGTTGCGCGCCTTAAGCTCGATCTTAACCTCATAGCCCTACTCCCTTCAAACAATCCCAGTGTCGATGCTTTTTTTGATGTAGCCGAAACAATCGGGATTCAATCCACCTTGATTGCGCTGGTTGAAATGCCTGCAAAGATTGATCAGCAAGATTCTGAAGCAGTTGTTGAACATTTAGCAAAAAAGTACGCTCAAACTCGACTTATAACTGAAATCGAATATAAAAGCGAAGCAAAGCCGCTCTCCAATTTATTTTCGATATTAACCCGGTATTTCCCTAATCTGTTAAAAACCGGGGATCTTGACGGATTAATTCAAAAGTTTTCTGATGAGGGGATTCATGCACAGGTCCTTGAGAACAAAAAAATATTAATGACTCCTTTGGGCATCGCAGCCAAGGAGCTGGTCCGCGTTGATCCCCTGGGGCTCAGGGATATACTGGGAACCAACCTGACAATGCCGACCGGGAAACGAACAGTTAAAACTCACAGCGGATATTACCGCACCAAAGGGGGCAACTATATTATATTTTTAAAGCCTGAAAAACCCCCTCAAAATGTTGCTTTCAGCAAGAGATTAATGGCCCGGGTAGATGCTCTCGGAAAGCTGGCTTTGACTGAATTACCAGAAAAATTTACCGGGTTTTCCAATAAGATCAAAATATTTTATACCGGAGGCTATCCGATTGCCGTAAACGACGAGGCTATTACCAAAAAAGATATTAAAGTGACTCTACTGACTTCTTTTTTAGGCGTTATGCTTCTTTTCGGCCTGTCATTCAGAACATGGAGAATTCTTTTTTTTGTCGGTTTGCCGCTGGCTGTCAGCCTTTTATGGACACTCGGATTGGCAAGCCTTATGTTTCAGCGTCTCAATATCCTGACCTGCATATTCTCATGCGTGCTGATTGGGCTGGGGATCGATTTTGCCATCCACATCGTCAACCGTTACTTTGGTGAAAACCAAGTCAACCTGCCTGTGCCCCAGCGCTTGCAGCTCACTTTCAGGAAATCCGGCATGGGAATCCTTGTCGGCGGAATTACAACAGCGGTTGCTTTTTTTAGTATCGGGCTTTCCGATTTCAAAGGCTTTAGTGAGCTGGGCGTTTTAACCGGTATGGGGATCCTGATTTGCCTGCTGGGCATGTTATTTTTACTTCCCGCTCTGCTTGTATATTTTTCAACCGGGAAAAGATCTTCCAAAACGGTTGCAATAGCAGGCTTTGGTATAAATAGCCTTCTGGACAGAGTCGAAAAATATCCGCGGATCATTCTATTGGCTGCCGCCGTAATCGTTGTCTTGCCAATCATCTCAGGGACCGGCATTCGTTTTGATGACAACTTGAAAAATTTTCGACCGGTCAACAGTAAGGTTTTGCGCCTGCAGGATAAGGTAACAGATTGGCTTGGAGGTTCAACGGCGACAATTCTTTTAGTTGCCGAAGGAGACACAGAGGCAGATGCTATGGAAACCGGTGCATCAATATATTCGTCACTGGATGAGCTGAAAAAATCGGGTATGATTGCCGGAATCAGATCAATCAGCAGCTACTTTCCTGCGCCCAGCCGGCAGAAAGCTAATATGGAGTTCATCCGCCGGCATGCTGATATTTTTGATATCAAACGAATTAAAAAGACCTTCCATAAGGCCCTTCAAGAAAATGGTTTCGAGATTCTTGATCTATATGATGAGTATTTTGAAAGCCTGGCAAGGGCTCTTTCTGAAGATAAACTCCTTTTGCCTACAAGTCTACAGGATAAAGAGCTGGAAAAATTTATAAATCTATTTGTTATTAGAAAAGACAACGCGTATAAAACCGTTACTTATATCAGCCCTAATAAAGATCTTTGGTCCCGCTCGGAAACTTTTCAATTTAAAGAGATGATCACCCGTACTCTTGAAGAGAAAGGGATCAAGGAAAACAGCTATCTTTTGACCGGCCCCAACTTGCTCACCGGAGATTTAAAGGATCTTATCATTAGCAACTTAAAGTCATCCCTGTTGTTTGCAAGCCTCAGTATTATTGCGGTTCTAATAATTTATTATCGCAGTCTGAAGTTAGTGCTTCTCGCGATAACACCCCTTTTAATCGGCTTAGCTTCACTGGCCGGTATCATGTCCATGTTTGGCTTGGATTTTAATTTTCTCAACCTGATCGTAATTCCTATGATCGTCGGAATCGGTATTGATGACGGAGTTCACTTTACCAACACATTCCGCCAATCAGATCATGGCAACATTTCAGAAGGTATGTTTCAAACCGGCCGGGCCGTTGTTTTAACATCTCTGACGACTATTTTGGGGTTCGGGTCAATTATTTTGTCCCACTATCCGGGGCTTAAAAGCATGGGTTATGTAGCCATCATAGGCATCAGTGCCTGTATGATTGCTTCTATTATCGTGCTTCCTGCTATCTTTGCAGTTGTCTCGCGCTCAAAGCGCGGGCAAATTGCAATATCCTGATCTGGAATATATGCACAACTATTGTGATTTCGTAACAAGAAATGAATGTTAAGGTAAGCCATGACAACCTGCCGGAAATGCGGTGAAAAATTTCCCCTTTGCACCATTCGCAATGCTAAACATCCAAGTCCGTTTGGAGACGGGGACTTGTGTGGGGAGTGCTATCGGCCCCTTAGGGTTTCAATGCTGTTGTAGTTTTACTGACCCCTGGAAGTAAAACCTTCCCGCCCAAAAGGGAAAATAAGAGTTGGGCTAAGTGCCCAAAGATCCTCGAGGACCAGCGGTTCAGCCGGTCGGAAGGGAGTGTATGGCCTCCAATCAAGGTTTCCACCGACTCAAAGCCGGTCTTAAACAAAATCCTTTCAATGGTTTTTGGTGAAAAATCGTACAGGTGATAGGGGGTATGGTATAGATCCAGCTTGGAGGACAAAGGGCCCAAAATTCGGACCACCGGTGTAGTATGCGGCCATCGAAGCAAAACAAGGCCGCCCGGTTTGAGGATACGGTTTATCTTAAGTAATAGCTTCAAAGGGTCAAATACATGCTCGATGACATATAAAAGCGTCACAACATCAAAAGTGTTTTCAGGAAGCTCCAGCGTTTCCAGCGGATGGGAATAGACCTGGAAATTCCATTTGCTGCGAGTGTAATCTCGGCCCGTTTTGGAAACTTCAAGGCCTTTAACATCCCATCCGCGGGACTGCATTTCATTTAACAAAAATCCATATCCGCAACCGACATCCAGCATTTTTTTGCCACCGGTTCTTGACCGCGAAACGATCATATCGGCAGAGTTAGCTACCACCGGTTGTATCATTGCTTCCCATTTGCTGATGTCCGCAGGCCGATCAGGCAAATAATCCCGGTAATATTCCATTAACATTTGGACCGTGGGCCGGGGATGAATAGATACCAGCTGGCAGTTGCGGCAGCAAAGGTATTGCCACTGATCTTTTCGATGGACAGGACGAAATTCCAAAGTATTACAAAGGATACAGGGATTCGGTTTTCCCATAATTTATTCTGTTTCCGCCATGCGTTTGAGATTATCAAGCGAAGCTTCCACCATCAGGTCGTGTTTGTATCTGACTTTCACACTCCATATCAGTTTTTTGATAAAACCCTGGGGCCCGATAATAATGGTATGCGTTGCCCTGGTAAATCCATTCTCGGGTTTAAGCTCCCAGATTTCATTTCCCCCGACAAAAAAACCGTCCAGGAATTGGAGTTGTATGTTTTCGTTCGGAATCAATGCCACCACCTGTGAACGCCATTTTAGTTTAAATATGTGATCGACAACTGTATTAACGTTAGTCCCTACCTGGTAAGGCAGCGGGGGTTCATATGTAACAATAGTGCCCTGGGGGCATATGGTTTTGAATGTATCCTCGTGGGTCAGCATCCGGAATATCCGGCTTCTTTCGGCCCGGATCAAACGGGTGTGCTGGTTGATCTCTCCTGCATATTGTAAGTATTTATCTGAAGTGACTATGTATTGGGTGGAGCAGCCCATTAAAAAGAAAAAAGAAAGTGCGCAAGATATTAATCTTACCCTCTGCGTGCAATAAAGCCTTTGAGTTGTTACTTTCATTGCTCCTCTAACAGCCGGTTAATTCCATCAACGGGTCTATCGATTTTGATACCCGCCAAATGGGCGACCATGGGAACCAGATCCACGGTATCGATTTGCCGGACAATTGTTTGCGGTGCATCTGAAAACCTGTGAATCGCCGGGCCTGAAACCATGAATGAAACATAGGCGCTGTCCGGATAAATACTTCCATGGTGAGTGTATTTACCTCTATCAGGTGTGAAGAAATAGCCCGGCTGATTGATCAGGATAATATCCGGTATGTTTTGGCGCACAAAATCGCGCCGATACATATAAGCGGCTTTAAGATTATTTCCCACCAAAGCATCTAATTGCGATAACGGATCTAAAGCTTCCAAAAAATCATGATTTTGGCGGTCTGACTGGCGATAATAGCTTAGATTAAAAAGCCAGAAAGGATCCATCTCACCTGACTTGCCGGTTGTGGGAGGAAACCCATCTCTTTCACCGGGGTATTGAGCCACAAGCAGGGCATTTAAATGCTCGTTCATGGGCCTGGTATCAATCAAGGCATCTACAACCGGTTTTACATCTTCAAGCAAGCGGGGGGGAGTCATCCAGCCGGAATTTGATCGGTTTTTTACATATAGTGTTTTGGTGCCGGCACCCGGCATAACAACAATTTCAGCTTGATCCATAGAGTAATGCCGCCCCATGACTTTAAAATAATTCGAAATACTTTTTTCGAAATTCTTTTCATCAATATGTTTTCTGATGCGGGACTGTCCATGGTCAGAGGCAAAGAAAAAAATCGTATTATCGTATAATTGATGTTTTGTTAAAAAGGTCTTGATTTTTCCTAACTCAGGGTCAAGGCTTTTTTGCAGATACCACTTTTGGATCTCAGATAGGGACCAATTCTCTTGCAGCATAAACCGCCGGGGATAATGTGTAAAAATGTCCATACCGACAAAATGAACAACCGTTAGGTCAGGAATATCCCCGCTTGTTCGCAGTTTACCTTCCAATCCATCGGTCAAAGAGTACATATGACCTTTTAAAAGACCGACAGTCGTACCTCTGTCAAGATGAGCACCATCCGGAATCGCGTTGAAGTCTTGCAGGAGATTAAGGCAAAAGGCCTGGCCCCAGAGATGAACACTTTGTTGAATCCAGTCCCGGCTGTCAACCCCTTTGGCTACCTGGGTCGCCACAGCCATTGTTGTTATTTCGGCCCTGCGGGCATAATCGAAAATAGTATCGGTTTTGGTTTCATGTAGAATATCGGTAATTTGGCGTTGAGTAATTGAATTCAGTGTCTTGATCTTTTGATCCTTTCTGTCGAACCATATCGTTGACGGAACACCGTGCTTGTCAGGATACACGCCGGTCAAAAGGGTGGTGTTCGATGGCTTTGACGACGAAGGTATGGATACGAGGACATTCTCAAAATATATATAGGGATAATCGTTTCGACGCCCTTTGATGATTTCTTTGAAATTTGGCAGAGAATCAAGCGATTCCATTAAGGTTTTACGCTGCAAAGCATCCAGAATAATAACAAATATCTTGGGCTTTGGATGTGGATTTGACCCGGTAGCCGTTTTCTGGTTCGTAAGGTGGGCACACCCGGTTAATGCAACCAAAACAGCTAAACAAAGATAAATGCCCCTAAAACTGTTTTGAACTGCACAGCGAGTGCATTTCCCGCAGCTTGACTTCGACGAGCTCAGTCGAATCGCTGCGGGGTTAGCGAGCGAATCAAAAAACAGACAGAATTCCTTACAGTCTAAGATTCCCTGCAAGAAGCTTGATGGAGCGTAGCGGAAATCCCTCTCAGCGGGGCTGCAGGGAGCTTTAAAAAAAAACGTGCGCAATATTTGATGTTTAATTTTAATCAGCAAGCAGGGTATTTGGTACATTGGATTTGACATTTGACTTTATTATCTAATTGGCTGTAAATTGCTTCAGTAAAGAATCCGGGCTCAGAGGACTCGGCTTTGGTTGACCCCTGGAAGGGGTTGCTTGCATGCAAGTTAAAAAAGGTTGTGCCGGTTAGCCCGTTATGCCCGTTAACCCGCAATTTAATGCTGGACAACGGGCTAACCGGTTAACCGGCTAACCAGACATAGGCACTTTTAAGATCTTCGGTACCGATAAGATTGAAACTGTTAACTTATCCACAATAGACATTCGCTGTAAAGATTTATTATAGAATATAGCAGACACAGGATATAAGGAGTTGGCATTTTGAAGATTTTTTTTGATTGGATCTTATATCCTTTGAGACGCCCTTTTTTCATTATCTTCCTGATACTTAATACAATTGTGGCATGTCTGGCCGCTATAATCTTCTCTCAATTCGAGCGCAAAGGAAATTTAGCTCACCATGTCGGCAAGTGCTGGTCTCTGCTCAATATTTTTATCTCCGGTACACGCTTAACGATAAAAGGTAAGGAAAAAATTGACGAAAACCTTACCTACATTGTCATGTCAAATCATCAGAGCCTGTTCGATGTTTGGGCCCTGTTCGGCAAAATTCCCCTTCAGTTCCGCTGGATAGTCAAAGCGGAGATTAGGAAAATGCCAATCTTGGGTTATGCCATTGAAAGAGCTGGACATGTATATATTGATAGAAAAAACCGGGAGGAAGCATCTATCAGCCTCGAAACAGCTTCCGGAAAGATTAAAAAGGGAACCTCTGTAATTATTTTCCCTGAGGGAACAAGAAGCGAAGACGGGCATCTGCTGAAATTCCGGATGGGTGGGGCTATTATTGCCCTCAAGTCGGGGGTTCCCATTTTGCCGGTTACCATAAACGGAAGCCGGTTTGTACTCCCTAAAAACACCTTAGCGCTGATGCCCGGCAAGATTAATATCGTTGTCGGCGATGTGATTGACCCCAGCGGATATGATGAAAACAATCAAGATGAATTAATGGAAAAAATAAAAGCGGCTATCGAAAAAAATCTTGATTTAGAGTATGGTAAATTAACTTAATATAAAATCGAGCAGCGATTTTATTATGGAATAGAAAAATGCGCAGACACATTCTTGATAGTCCGGCTTCGTATTATGCAACCTTTTTTGTTGCCCGTTACCTGCCCGTCAACCTTTCCCGCTGGTTGGCAAAAGTGGTGGCTCTGATTATCTATGTTTTTTCAAAAAAAGACCGTGAGGGTCTGGCAATTAATCTTTCCACAGCCTTGGATAGACCTGTTGACGACTCCACTGTTAGAAGAACAGTTCGGCAGGTTTTTTTAAACTATGGCCGCTATATGGTCGACTTTTTTTTATTGCCCCAACTCCCACCTGAAAAAATTAAAAAATATTTTGCTGATATCAAAGGTGAAGAAATTCTCCAAAGTGCACTGGCTAAAGGGAAAGGTGCTATTTTGCTGTCGGCCCATGTCGGCAATTGGGAAATCGGCGGGAGCATGCTGCGGATGTTAAATTACCCTCTGACCGTGGTTGTAATTGCACATAACACGGCTGCCACAAATGCTCTGGTCAACCGACTCAGGCATGATAAGGGCATCAGTGTAATTGAGGCCGACCAATCACCTTTTTCAGTGATCGAAGTCTTGGGCCATCTGCGTAAAAACAGAATTGTGGCTATGAACGGAGATCGTGATTATTTCGGTACGGGCTGTCAGGTTAGCTTTTTGGGCAAACATTTGAACCTTCCGGTTGGACCGGTTGTGCTGGCCATGAATTCAGGAGCAGCCCTGATCCCCGCTTTTGTTTTAAAACAAGCGGATGGAAGATATTTCGGTGTGCTTGAGAAGGCCATACCGGTTAGTTTAGAAGGGACGCGTAATGAAGCTATTACAAAGAACCTGGAGATGACCGCCCGGATATTTGAAAAATATATTCGCAGTTATCCTGACCAATGGTATTGTCCTGATCCCCTTGCAGGTTCCCTTACGCAAAAGACGGCATGATGAAACTCCTGTTGATAGCTCCTAAATGGCCGAAAAGAAGTCTTTGGGGGCAAATATATTTTCGCTTCCCGTACCTGGCTTTGACAAATCTGGCTGCCCTGGCAGGAGACGACTGGGAAATATCCATAATAGATGAGAACGTCGAAGCCATTAACTTTTCTTTGCGGCCGGATTTGGCTGCAATTTCCATAATGACTCCCTTGGCCACAAGAGGATATGAAATTGCAGCTTCATTCAGAGAAAAGGGTGTGCCGGTTGTGTTGGGCGGCATGCATCCTACCATGATGAGTGCTGAAGCTAAGATTTATGCTGATGCCGTAGTCTCGGGAGAAGCAGAGGAAGTGTGGCCTCAGGTCCTGGATGATTTTAAACAAGGGGATTTGAAACCGTTTTATAAATCTGCGAACTTGTTCAGTCTCGACGGCCTTAGAATGCCCCGAAGAGATCTTCTGAATCGCAAGGCTTATTTTTTTGTTAACACCATCCAGACGACCCGCGGCTGCCCCTTTGACTGTAATTTTTGTGCAGTTACAACCTTTTACGGCCGATCTTACCGCATGCGGCCGGTAGAGGAAATTATTAACGAGATCGGCCAAATGGAGCCCGGTTTTCTGTTCTTTGTTGACGACAATATTGTGGGATCCCCTAAATATGCTAAAAACCTTTTCAGGGCTCTGATCCCTTTGAAAGTCAAATGGTTCAGTCAGTCTTCGCTGAGCATCGTGAAAGATACGGAGCTGTTAGATCTGGCGCAACAAAGCGGGTGCAAAGGGCTTTTTATCGGTTTTGAATCTTTGTACCAGGAAACTATAAAAGCCATGGGAAAATCAATTAACCGTGTGGCTGAATATAAAGAATCCATCAAGAAAATTCATGACTACGGCATCGGAATCCAGGGCTCGTTTATTTTTGGAACGGATTACGATGATGGGTCTGTATTTTCGGATGTGCTGCGTTTTGTTGAAAGAATGCATCTTGAAGCGGTGATTTTTTCGATCCTGACTCCTTTTCCGGGGACGCGCGTCTATCAAACCATGCTAAAGGAAAACAGGATACTGCATACCGACTGGGAAAAATATGATATGAATCATGTGGTATATCAACCCCAAAAAATGACCCCGGAGCAGTTGCAAGAGGGATTCAACTGGGCTAACAAGAGACTATACGGATACGGATCTATCTTTAAAAGGCTTTTCCCTTTCAGCCGCAGCGGCCTTTTTTTCAGTATACAAAATTACGGTTTCAGACAGGCATGGAAAAAAACTATAAGGCCCTAAAATGAAGCTTTTGAAGCGATACTTTGTAAATTTATCCATAGTTTTATACATTGCTCTGTGTCCTTTGCAGGTATTTTCCGTTGAAAACAATCCGAAGCCTGATCAGGAACTGAACCGGGTGATCAAAAATATCAAGGAGAAGGAAAAAAACCTTAAGACCTTTACGGCAAAATTCAGACAAACCAGAAAGACGCGCTTGCTGCGTGAGCCTTTGCATTCCGAAGGTATGATCTATTTTGATTCTTCAGGCAAGCTGCTCATGAAAGTTACCAGCCCTTCGCCCCTGCTGATCCTTTTTAAAAAAAACACCCTGATAATATATTATCCGGAAAGATCAAAGGCAGAAAAAAGATATATTGGAAATACTGAAAATATAATCAAGAAATATTTCGGCATCGGCCAGACTGGTGAAGCGTTAAAAAAACAGTATGAGATTAAGCTTTCCACAAACCAAGAATCAGATGGATATTATCTCGACATGCTACCGCAACAAAACGCCGTATCCAAACATATCGAACGCATAGAAGTCATGGTGAACCCGGAAACCTGGCTTCCTGAAAGAATTTTCTTGATGGAAGTCAAAGGAGACCAATCCGTTTTATGGTTGCAATTCGATTCCATCAATCAACCTTTGCCGCCAGGGATTTTTTCAATACCGTTGCCGGACAAAAGCGATGACGAAAAATGAGGAATGTTCATGAAAAACTCTGTTGCTTTTTTGTATCCGGGACAAGGGGCACAGCAAACGGGCATGGGTTTTGACTTATACCAAAACTATCCCCTTGCCCGCCAAATATTTGATCAGGCCGACCGGATTTTAGATTTTTCGTTAAGCCGGCTCTGTTTCAAAGGCTCTCAAGAGGAGCTTGACCGTGATTTGAACGCGCAACTGGCTGTTTACACGGTAAGCTGTATTTTAACCGCCATACTGAAGGCCAATAATATCTTTCCCGATATAGTTTCCGGCTACAGCTCCGGTTTCTACGCGGCGGCTTTTGCGGCGGGCTGCTTTGAATTTTCCTGTGGCCTTAACCTCGTAAAACAAGCCGGTGAAATCCTGCTGGAAGAAGGTAGCAAAATAGATGGCGGCATGGCCGTGATTTTCGGGCTGTCTTTTGAAAAAGTGCAAGATGTCTGTCAACAGGTTGGCGATGTTGAAGTCGCAATTCTGAATACCCCGCGTCAGATTGTTATTTCCGGTATCAGGTCATCGATCAACGCGGTCATGGAGCTTTCTCTAAAGGAGGGAGCCTTAGACGTTTACCCGTTGTCAGTGGCGACGGCCTACCATTCCGGATTTATGAAAAAAAGCAGTGAACGCTTTTTGCGAGAAATAAAAGCAGATGGTATCAAAGATGCGCAGGTCCCGGTGGTATCTTACCATTCTTTAAACCGGGTCACAAATATGAAAGATTTAATAAATGTAATGGCTGTGCAGCTAAGCAGTCCGGTATTATGGGTTGATTTGATTAAAAAAATGGACCATAACAGTAACAGACTATTCCTCGAAGTTGGTCCTGGTGCTATCATCTTCAGAACCGTAAAAGGGATCGACAGAAACATTGAAATTATGAATACCGCTACGACGGATAGATTCGACATTGTTCTTAAAAGGCTCAAAAGGATAAACACCTGACCCCTCAACAAATACAACGGTACTTTTATGATGACTGATCAACTGCCATACGACGTGGCGGTAATCAAAGAGATTCTGCCCCATCGCAGCCCTTTTCTTTTTGTAGACAGGGTGTTAAAAATAAACTACGGGGAAAACATCTTTGCCGAAAAAGACCTTTCTCCTGATGAATGGTTTTTCTCCGGCCATTTTCCCGGCAAACCGATTGTGCCGGGTGTCATTGTGTCAGAAGCTTTGGCACAAACAAGCGGGCTTCTGTTGGGCTTGACTTTCAAAACCCAGGGCCTAGAACAAGCAGACCTTTCTCTTGCAAATTTAACCATTAAGTTTGTCACTCCCGCTAAACCCAAGGAAACAATTCGGCTGGCGGCAACCCTCAAGAAAACCTACGGCAAAATGTTCCTTTTCGAGGTCGCGGCTGATGTGTTAAATCGCCGCATTGCCAAGGGGACCCTGATACTGGCTTCCGATTGATACCTGAAACTGCATCATAACCGTTCACGGATTCTGGGTTCTGTGTTCAAAGGTTTACCCGCCTTTGGCAGCGCCATAGGTGACCAGGGTTCAGAAATTTGAACTTCTGAACCCTGAACCTGTGAACGCTTACTGCAGATTTTAGGTGACATATTTGCGTTGTTTTTTTATACTGATTTATCTTGTCATGTAAAACTTGGTCCTTTTAGCCTGGGCCTTAGCTCCACTGAACGAGTCCGTCTGGTTGAAAAAACGGACTTAAGCGATGGTAAAGACATCCTTCGAAAAGGAGACACCATGAAATCGGTCGTCACACTACTTATTTCAATCCTCCTCATCTTCGCTGTGCCGCTTTATGCAAAAACACCGGAAGGCGATATCACCGTTGAAGCCGAAGGCTACGGAACATCAACAAAAACGGCGCTTCTTCAAGCTAAACGCAGCGCTGTTGAAGAAGGTATCGGAGTCGTACTCATTTCGCAAACCGAAGTGAAAAATTTCGAGGTTCAGAAAGATGTGATTCTCTCAAAAGCAACGGGTTCGGTCAAAAAATACAGTATCCTTCAGGAAGAAAAGCAGTCGGATGGTAATTTCCATATAAAGATACAGGCCGTCGTCTCTTTAGCAAGCATAAAATCAGACCTTACCGCTCTTAAGATCCTGCTTGAATCCATGGATAAGCCGCGTATGATGGTTGTTATCAAAGAGGAAGGAGGCAATGCGGCCGAAACCGCCATTATCGATTATCTGACTGGCAAAGAGTTTCAACTTGTTGATGCTTCGGCAGTAGCAGCGCTTATGCATAGCGAGCAGGAACTCATCAAGCGGGCAACCGAAGGCGATCCTGCGGCCGCAGCCCAAATCGGTGCATTGAACGGCGCCGAGTATTCCCTGGTCGGCAAAGTCTCAAAGGGGCTTATGAAAAGCGCCCTGTTAGGCGACACCGGAATGAAGTCCGGCCAGGCAAATATTACCGTCAAGGTCGTCAACTGCTCAACGGCCGCGATTATTGCCTCTAAGTCGGCAACCAGTGCCGCCGTGCATGTTTCGGAAGAAATAGCCATGGCCCAGGCTGCGGAAAAAGCAGCCAGGAAACTGATGGACAGGGAACTTTTTGAAAAAATAGTCTCGTCATTCCAGGATATCATAAATAATGGAATCAGTCTGGATGTGACGATTGAAAACGTGAATAAATTCAAAATGCAAAAGGCACTCAGGCAAGCCATTGCAGAAATTTCAGATGTCGTTTCAGTGCGCAAGCGCAGTTTTGGCGGCGGGAAACTGCAGCTTTCGGTTCAATTTAAAGGCAACGCCGATTCTTTCAGTGAAACAATAGACGGGGCAACCGTTCAAGGTAAAAACCTGTCGGTAACGGATGTAGCCGGAAGCAGAGTCATTATTCAAGTGGAATAATGCCATGATGAAATATTTAAAAAAATAATCAATAGTTTATAGATGCTGACAAGGAGAAAGTCATGACAAAGATTTTCAGGCCATGATGTATCATAAAATAGGTAAAGTTTATGATGAATTGTCCGATGATAAGGAATAAGCAAAAGAGTATTGGCAAAAAGCCGTCTCGACGGCTCCGGACAGCAAAGATGCGCAACTGGCCGGTGAAAAATTAGCGAGTCTTCAGCCGTAACTGTCTTTGTGTCTGGAGGGAACGATTTGAACTCACCAAGCGGCAAATTAATTGTTCTCCTGATATTAACCTTGGTAAGCGGTTGCTTTGGTTTTGGCAAAAATCAGGACTACCAACCGTTGGATGCCGACAAACTTAAAAAACTCGTTAAAGGGCAGACAACGGCGACAGAGGTAGGCGCACTCTTCGGGGCTCCGGCTCAAGTAGTGAAAATGTCTAATGGCAATGCCTACATCTACACTCACTCCGTAGCCAAAGGGACGGCGGTTTGGCTGCTGCTTGTGAGTCTCGCCAACTATGACACGCAGTATGATCAAATCATTTTTTTCTTTGATAACAATGATATATTGACTCACTACGGCGCCAGCTTTGACGCTCGCGATTCATCCTATGGACACCCGTTTTAATTTTTTTTTGAACATTTGGCATGCAATTTTTAAGGTACTTGTTATTTCCATGCCAATACTGATTGCAGGGCGGCTTTTGGGGGGCTGTGTTACCTACCAGGTAGTCAGAAATTTGGAAGGAACCGATGTTGTAGCACCGGGCGATGAATTTCAGGTGGGTAAAACAACCCTGGAAGATGCGCTTGCGCTCCTTGGTGCTCCGACCACCGTGGTCGAACTCAAGGGCCAAGACCTTTTACTCTATCAGAAGACTGTGATGCGTCAAAAAAGGCTTTCTGTGGGCCTTCCTGTACTTGACGCCTTGGGAACAAGTATCAATTTTTCAGCTTCAGGAGGCCGCGCGAACTACGACACGCTTGCACTCTTTTTCACTCCTGACAGGATTCTGCGGCAAGTTGTTTTTGAAAAAGGAACCAGTCAGCCATATAAAAAGCCCACTTCCAAAGAAAAGTAAAATCCACAAACCATTTTTTAGCCCTATAGTTCACTTCCTATATCAAAGATTGCTAAAAGCTCGTCTATACGTTAAAAGCGGTCGAA
>JABMQM010000210.1 GCA_013203195.1 Desulfobacteraceae bacterium
CAAAACATGGCTTTGACGAGGCTGTCAGAATGGCGTTAGACGCTTCTTATGCCAAATTTGATGAAACCATTGATGTCGCAGTTCGTCTTGGCGTGGACCCGAGACATGCTGACCAGATGGTTCGCGGTACTGTCGTGCTGCCGAATGGTCTTGGTAAGGAAATAAAGGTCCTAGTTTTTGCTAAAGGAGAGAAAGAAAAAGAAGCCCTTGATGCCGGTGCCGATTTTGCAGGTAATGACGACCTTGTCGAAAAGATTCAAGGTGGATGGTTCGGCTTCGACAAAGCAGTTGCCACACCGGATATGATGGGTACCGTGGGTAAAATAGGAAGACTTCTCGGTCCCAGAGGCCTTATGCCTAACGCAAAAACCGGAACAGTTACTTTTGATATCGCCAGGGCGGTCAGTGAACTCAAAGCCGGAAAAATCGATTTCAAGGTTGAAAAGGCAGGGATTGTTCACGTTCCAATGGGTAAGGTCTCGTTTGGTGTAGAAAAGATTGTGCAGAATGCAACGGCCTTTTTGGAAACAATCATACGTCTCAAACCGGCTTCAAGCAAAGGAACCTATCTGAAAGGAATCGCTGTTTCCACGACGATGGGACCCGGTTTCAAGATAGATACGGCCAGTATCAAAGACTTAATCAAATAATCTTCTTCCTTTAAAAAGGTTTCACAGTCTTGATTTGATCATCCCACAAAAACCGAGATTGGAAGGATTTGTTTATATTGCTAAATACCGCTTATAAGGCTTTGGTGTAAAATTATTTAAAATAATATTCCTGTCAAAGACCGTAGGTGCACTTTGTTGTGTTTAATCGGCCCAGCCAGCCTACCGAGACATTGCATTTGGAGTAAATGTGTTGCCTCTGGTTTTAGGATTGATGGAAGGAGGTGTAGTTAAATTGTGAAGCTTGAAAAAAAGAAAAAAATTGTTGAAGATCTGCGAGAAAAATTTTCTAAATCCAAGGTGGTCATCGTTACAGACTACAAGGGGCTCGACGTATTGACGATTAATAATTTGCGAAAAAAACTCAAGGATATTGATGTTGAGTATAAAGTCGTCAAAAATACGCTTCTTGTCAGAGGATCAGAGGAGACTGATGTCGCCTTGATAAAAGACATTTTTACGGGACCAAATGCCGTTGCACTGAGCTATGATGATCCGGTTGCGCCTGCTAAAGTATTGACGGAGTTTTCCGCTGCGCACAAAGCATTGGAAATCAAAATGGGCGTCATGAACGGCAAGGTCCTCGATGTAAGCGCAATTAAGGCGTTGTCGCTTCTGCCGTCTCGCGAGGTCCTTTTGGGACTATTACTTGCGACCATGAGCAGTGTTCCCGCAAATTTTGTACGAACCTTAAGTGCCATACCGGGTCAGCTTTTAAACGTGCTTACGGCCATAAAAGAGCAAAAAGAAGCTGCCTGAGGACGGCAGTCAATTAACAATAAAGTTCTAAATATTAAATGTAAGTCTCAATTCTGCTTTAGATAGAGGCTGTTTCAAAGATAAATTTGGAAGTAATACTGGAGGTTAAAAAAAATGGCAGATATTACCAAAGAGGATGTAATTGAATTTATAGCTAAGATGTCGGTGCTGGAACTGTCCGAGCTTATAAAGGAAATGGAAGAAAAATTCGGAGTTTCAGCCGCTGCTCCGGTTGCTATGATGGCGGCAGGCCCTGCTGAGGCAGCCGGCTCTGCTGCGGCAGATGAGCAGACTGAATTTGATGTTATTTTGACAAGTTTTGGCGATAAGAAGATTCAGGTTATCAAAGAAGTCCGGGCCATCACCGGCTTGGGTTTAAAAGATGCTAAGACACTGGTCGATGAGGTGCCCCAACCGGTCAAGGAAGGGATACCTCAAGATGAGGCCGAAAAGATCAAGGCGCAGCTTGAAGAAGCCGGTGCTCAGGTTGAAATAAAGTAAAACTTTTCCCTGTAGCCCATAATCATCAACCGATGTGTATATTGGAGATGCAATGTCTGAAAGGCCTTTGGCGAGCAAGCGCATCAGGAAAAATTTCGGTAAAATGAGCAAGATTGTTGATATCCCGGACCTTATCGGAGTTCAACGGGAATCATTTAATCGCTTTTTGCAAATGGATGTTTTGCCGGAAAAGCGGAAGGACATCGGACTGCAGACCGTTTATAAGTCTGTTTTCCCCATAAAAGATTTTACCGGAAGTGCTTCCCTTGAATTTGTGTCATACAGATTCGCCGCGGTGAAGCATAGTGTCCAGGAGTGTGTCCACCGGGGGATGACCTATGAAATCCCTATTCGTATCACCGTTAGGCTGGTTGTATACGATATCGACAAGGAGACGGGGGTAACCAATATCCGGGATATCAAGGAGCAGGAAATTTATTTCGGCACTATTCCTCTGATGACCGATAAAGGCACGTTCATCATCAATGGTACGGAACGTGTAGTGGTTAGCCAGCTCCACCGCTCCTCGGGCGTGTTTTTCGACCATGACAAAGGCAAGACGCACTCTTCCGGTAAAATTATTTATACTTCCAGAATTATACCCGTGCGAGGGTCTTGGATCGATATGGAGATCGATCCCAAAGATATCGTCAATATCCGCATAGACAGGCGACGCAAGTTTCCCGTAACGATTCTTTTTAAGGCCCTTGGCTATTCAACTGAAGATATTCTGGCCTATTTTTATACTACTGAAAAATATGTCGTCAAAGGCAAACGCATATATAAGGAGTTTAATGCGGACTTGCTAAAGGGACAGCGGGCCAGCCGTGGTGTCAAAAACCCTGAAACCGGCGATACGATTGTCATGAAAGGGCGTATTTTTACCAAGACTGCAATCAGCCAGTTGAAATCCGCAAAAGTGGACGAGATCCCGGTAAGCATAGAAGACATTTTGGGCAAAGTATTCGCCTCGACAATTGTGGATTCCAAAAGCAACGAGCCTATTATAAAAGCAAACGAGACGCTTGATGAAGAAGTTTTCCAGGCCTTAAGCGCTGCCGGTATCAAGGAATTTGAAGTACTTTTAATTGATGGTGTGACCAGCAGTGACTCGATACATAAAACGCTTATAATGGACAAAGTCGAGAGAAAACAAGACGCACTTATTGAGATTTACCGGCGTCTCAGGCCCGGAAATCCTGCAACTCCGGAAGTAGCCCAGGATTTTGTTGACAACATGTTTTTCAAGCCCTCATATTACGATCTTTCCGGTGTTGGCCGGATGAAGATCAACTTGCGCCTCGGTGTCGATACTGCGGTCGGCATAAGAACTCTACGCAAAGAAGACATACTCCTTGCGGCTAAAACTCTAGTAGCGCTCAAAGACACTCAAGGGGCAGTTGACGACATCGATCATTTAGGGAACCGGCGGGTTAGAGCAGTGGGTGAACTTCTTGAGAATCAATACCGTATCGGACTGGTACGCATGGAGCGGGCGATTAAGGAGCGTATGAGCCTTCAAGAAGTAGATGCGTTGATGCCCCACGATCTGGTTAATCCCAAACCGGTTTCCGCTGTAGTTAAAGAGTTTTTCGGTACAAGCCAGCTCAGCCAGTTTATGGATCAGACAAATCCACTTTCGGAGACGACCCATAAACGGCGTCTGAGTGCGCTGGGACCTGGTGGACTAACCCGTGAACGTGCCGGATTTGAGGTTCGGGACGTGCATCCTTCCCATTACGGTCGCATCTGTCCTATCGAAACACCGGAAGGACCCAACATCGGCCTGATCGTCTCCCTCAGCACGTATGCGCGGGTGAATGAATACGGGTTTATTGAAACTCCTTACAACGTTGTTAAAGATGCAACGCTTTGTGATGAAATCAAATTCCTTAGTGCCTTTGAAGAAAAGGAGCACCCCATTGCCCAGGCTAACGCCCCTGTTAATGAAAACAGGAAATATGTCAATCCGATGGTTACATCACGGGTGGCCGGAGAGTTCATGATGGTCAAATCCGACGAGATCGAGTTGATGGATATCTCTCCCAACCAGTTGGTAAGCGTATCCGCATCTCTGATCCCTTTTCTGGAAAATGACGACGCCAATCGGGCCTTGATGGGGTCAAACATGCAACGCCAGGCGGTTCCATTGCTTGTCAATCAGGCACCTCTGGTAGGTACGGGTATCGAGGGCGTTGTGGCCAAAGACTCAGGTGTTACCGTCGTGGCCAAGATCGACGGTACCGTGATGGATGTGGATGCTTCCCGTATCGTCATAAAACATGATGATGCGGACGGCGAGGGTGACGGCTCCAAAATGCCGGTGACGGTTTACAACCTCGCTAAATTTATACGCAGCAATCAGAATACATGCTTCAATCAGCGTTCCATTGTTACCAAGGGGCAGCATGTGAAAGCCGGTGAAATCATTGCCGATGGACCGGCAACAGAACAGGGGGAGCTTGCCCTGGGCAAGAACATAACGGTAGCCTTTATGCCCTGGGGTGGTTATAACTTTGAAGATTCGATATTAGTCGGAGAAAGGCTTCACCGGGACGGGGTGTATACATCTGTACACATTGAAGAATTTGATATCGTTGCCAGGGATACCAAGCTCGGAAAAGAAGATATTACACGAGACATTCCGAATGTTGGTGAGGAAGCTTTAAAAGATCTGGATGAAAGCGGGATTATAAGGCTGGGTGCTGAAGTCGGATCGGGAGACATCCTGGTAGGGAAAATTACACCCAAAGGGGAGACCCAGCTTTCGCCTGAAGAAAAACTTCTGCGTGCCATCTTTGGTGAAAAAGCCGGGGATGTTAAAGATACTTCTCTGCGGGTACCTCCAGGTGTCCAGGGGATTGTTGTTGATGCCAAAGTGTTCTCAAGGCGGGGTATCGAAAAAGATGAACGTTCCCGCCTGATCCAAGCAGAGGAGATCTCTAACTTTGATAAAGATCTAGATGATCAAATTGCCGTTATTAAAGATGTGGTGCGCAATAAGCTTGAGAAACTGCTGATTGGAAAAAAATGCTATACATCTTTGAAGAAAGGCAAAAAAGTACTAATTCCAAAGGGGGGCAAGATAGATGCCAAGATGCTGGCCAAGATACCGGTTGCCCAACTGGAGGGTATTGTATTAAAAAGCCCCAAAAGTACGGAAAAAGTCCACGATATTCTGGAGCAATACCGGAATCAAAGCGAGCTCTGCCGGCAAGAGTATGAGCAAAAGGCCAGCCGCTTTGCTAAAGGTGATGATCTGCCCCCTGGCGTAATTAAGTTGGTCAAGGTGTATGTGGCCATGAAACGGAAATTGTCGGTGGGCGACAAGATGGCCGGTCGTCACGGCAACAAGGGCGTTGTGTCCAGAATTCTTCCCCAGGAAGATCTGCCTTATTTTGAAGATGGAACGCCGGTTGATATGGTACTAAACCCCTTGGGCGTACCTTCACGAATGAATGTTGGTCAGGTTTTGGAAATTCATCTGGGATGTGCCGCCAAAGAACTTGGTAAACAGATCAACCGGTTGCTTAAAGAAAAGAAACTTGAAGAACTGCGTGAAAAAATGAAACGGATATTCTCAGACAATTCCGTTCAGGAGATGATCGACGAGTTTGACGATAACTCCCTATGCAAGTTTGCAGACAATTATAAAGACGGTGTTCATATGGCCACTCCGGTTTTTGACGGCGCCAAGGAGGATGAAATTAAATATCTTCTTGACGAAGCGGGATTCCATTCGAGTGCTCAGACCACGCTGTATGACGGACGTACCGGCGAGCCTTTTAAAGAAAAGATTACCGTTGGTACAATGTATGTATTGAAACTCCATCATCTTGTTGATGACAAGATACACGCACGGTCTATTGGTCCTTATTCACTGGTGACCCAACAGCCGCTCGGCGGTAAGGCTCAGTTTGGCGGTCAGCGCCTGGGTGAAATGGAGGTCTGGGCCATGGAGGCTTACGGTGCGGCCCATGCCCTCCAGGAATTTTTAACGGTAAAGTCGGATGACATGGCCGGAAGAACCCGCATGTATGAAAAGATAGTAAAGGGGCAGAATACTCTGGAACCAGGCCTGCCCGAGTCTTTCAGAGTCCTGACAAAAGAACTAAAGAGTTTGGGTTTAGATGTGACTCTTATGGAAGACGGGTAATACACATATAAAATATCACTATTAAAGCAATATTACTTCCATTGAGAGATAACACCCAACTGACAGTTATTCGTTATTTGAAGGGTAATGCTTTCCTTTGATGTTAAAAGACGAATAATCTGTAACGAATAACCGATAAAACCTAATCGAAGTTTAACTCGATCAAGGTATTAAACCCCATAAATAGGGAACAAAAATGGACACTCTATACGATTTCTTCGCCAAGCCGACTGATCCAAGACGTTATTCAGGCGTTCGCATTGCCCTGGCATCACCGGAGCAAATCCTGAAATGGTCTCATGGAGAGATTAAAAAGCCGGAGACAATCAATTATCGAACCTTTAAGCCTGAACGTGACGGTCTGTTCTGCGCCAAGATTTTCGGCCCTACCAAAGACTATGAATGCAACTGCGGCAAATACAAGCGCATGAAACACAGAGGGGTCATTTGCGAAAAATGTGGCGTAGAGGTCATTCAATCCAAGGTAAGAAGGGAGCGCATGGCGCATATAGAGCTCGCCACCCCTTGTGCCCATATCTGGTACCTGAAAAGCCTTCCAAGCAAAATCGGCAATTTGCTGGACATGACGCTCAAAAGCATTGAAAAGATTCTTTACTTTGACTGTCATGTAGTCATTGATCCTAAAGATACTGATTTAAGCCGCAATCAACTTTTGACAGATAATAAATATCGAGAGGCACTAGAAACCTGGGGATCAAAGTTCGAGGTCGGCATTGGAGCAGAGGCAGTCAAGCAAATGCTGGCAATGATTGATCTTGATGCCGTACACGAACAGCTGAGAGTCGACATTAATGCCACCGGTTCAGTTGCCAAGCGTCAAAAACTGGCCAAACGGCTAAAAATCGTCGATGCCTTCAGGCGTAGTGGAATCGATCCGGCCTGGATGATAATGAATGTCATTCCGGTTCTGCCTCCGGACCTGCGTCCGCTGGTTCCCCTTGAAGGGGGAAGATTCGCCACATCGGATCTTAATGACCTTTATCGCCGGGTCATTAATCGTAATAATCGCCTTAAACGCCTTATCGACCTGAAAGCGCCTGACATTATTGTTCGTAATGAAAAAAGAATGCTCCAGGAATCGGTAGACGTTCTCTTTGATAACGGCCGGCACGGTAGAGTTATTACGGGAACAAACAAACGACCGCTCAAGTCTTTAAGTGATACA
Source organism: Desulfobacteraceae bacterium (assembly GCA_013203195.1). Lineage (GTDB taxonomy): Bacteria > Desulfobacterota > Desulfobacteria > Desulfobacterales > UBA11574 > Desulfatibia_A. Next base: position 7,271 of record JABMQM010000210.1, read on the forward strand.
CTCAAAGGCAAGCAAGGGCGTTTTAGGCAGAATCTTTTAGGCAAAAGGGTTGATTATTCAGGCCGAACCGTTATCACCGTGGGGCCGAACCTCAGACTCCATCAATGCGGTCTACCCAAGAAGATGGCTTTGGAGATGTTCAAGCCGTTTGTTTATTATCTCCTCGAAAAAAAGGGGCTTGTTTCCACCGTAAAAAGCGCCAAGAAAATGGTGGAGCGGGAGATCCCGGAAGTATGGGACACATTGGATGAAGTCGTCAAAGAGTATCCGGTGCTGTTAAACCGTGCTCCCACCCTGCACCGCCTGGGTGTTCAGGCATTTGAGCCGATTCTGATTGAAGGCAAGGCTCTGCAGCTTCATCCGCTTGTCTGTACGGCATTTAATGCCGACTTTGACGGTGATCAGATGGCGGTCCATATCCCCCTTTCGGTAGAAGCACAAATTGAAGCCCGGGTACTGATGCTGTCGAGCAATAATATCCTTTCGCCGGCCAACGGTAGTCCGATTATTGTGCCAAGCCAGGATATCGTTCTTGGGATTTATTATATGACCAGGGGAGTTGCCGGCTGCATGGGAGAAGGCAAGATTTTTGCTAATGCAGATGAGGTTCGTAGTGCCTATGATGACGGGAAAGCCGATCTGCATGCTCAAATAGTCGTTCGCTTGAACGGCAAACGGTACGATACGACCGTCGGCCGGATTCTTCTGTGGGAGGTCATACCCAAGGGCAATATCATAATGCTTTGCCATATTATGCTTGCGGATGAAGACGAAGCCCGTAGCGTGCTTAAAAAGATCCAAAAGGGAGCAGAATTTAAAGATATAGTGAGAAAATATTCCCAGGCTTCCGGTAAAGATCATGACGGGATGCTGGGGCTTTTGAGGAACGAAGAATTCAAACGGATATTTAATGCTACGGATGAAGATACCGATGCGGTTTTCGCCCTTGAAGAAGATCAGGTCAGCGGCGTAATTTTTGCCGATGAGGCCTATCATATTTTTCAGGTCGTAAAGAAGCGGCCCGAAATTCCTTTCGCTATGGTGAACAATGTTAAGGATAAAAAGACACTTCGAGGACTCGTGGATTACGCCTATAGAAACTTGGGCCCCAAAGCGACGGTTATCCTTTCCGACCGGTTGAAGGATGTCGGTTATAAATATTCTACTGAAGGCGGTATCTCCATTTCCATTGACGACATGATTATCCCTGCAGCCAAATGGGATATTCTGGAAAAAGCGGAAAAGGAGGTTGCAAAGATCGGCCGACAGTATACCGAAGGGCTTATCACGCAGGGTGAGAAATATAATAAGGTTGTGGATATTTGGGCAAAAGCAACCGATGAGGTTGCCAACGAGATGATGGATGCCATGCGCAAGGGCTCGGAGATCGACCAGGAGGGCAGCCCTGCCATCCAGAAAAGCTTAAACCCCATTTACATGATGGCGGATTCCGGTGCCAGAGGCAGCAAAGATCAGATGCGGCAGCTCGCCGGTATGCGCGGTCTGATGGCCAAGCCATCAGGCGAAATCATCGAAACGCCGATTAGTGCAAATTTCAGGGAGGGTCTTTCCGTGCTGCAGTACTTTATTTCGACGCATGGTGCTAGAAAGGGACTTGCAGATACTGCACTGAAAACGGCGAATTCAGGGTACCTCACCCGACGCCTGGCAGATGTTGCCCAGGACTGCATTGTTTTGGACAAAGACTGTGAAACAATGTTCGGGGTTGAGGTGGAATCCCTGATGGAGGGCGGTGAAGTCATTCAGCGCCTTGGCGAACGTATTTTGGGGCGTGTGTCTGTCGAGGATATTACTGACCCGTTTACCGACGAGGTGATTGGCAAGGCCGGAGAAATTCTGGACGAAGATGCCGTGCACTTGATTGAAGATGCAGGTATAACCAGTGCAAAGATCCGGTCGGTTCTGACATGCAAGACCAAAAGCGGAGTTTGTGCAAAATGCTATGGCCGGGATCTTTCCCATGGCAGCATGGTTGAAATCGGACAGGCCGTTGGAATACTGGCGGCCCAATCCATCGGGGAGCCCGGAACCCAGTTGACCATGCGTACTTTTCACATCGGCGGGACAGCCAGTCGTAGAGTAGAACAGGCCGATATCAGGGCGCGGGTGGACGGCACGCTAAAGTACGTTGATCTCAATGTGGTCAAAAAAAGTAAAGACGAATTTGTGGTGATGAGCCGGCGAGGTGGTGAGTTAGCCATCATCGGGGATGCCGGTCGGGAACGGGAACGGTTTCCTGTTATTTACGGTGCCCATATTGTGGTAAAAGAAGGTAATAAAGTTAAGACCGGTGATCTTCTGGCAACATGGGATCCGTTTACAACTCCGATAATAACGGAAGTTGGTGGAACCGTTAAATTTGGAGATATCACAGCCGGCAAAACCATGCAGGAGAAGGTTGATCCTGTGACGGGAAAATCGAGTCGTATGATCGCTGAATCCAAAAGCGGCGAAGAACGTCCGAGGATTTCCATCAAGGACAAAGACGGCAAGACGGCCAAATTGCCGGGGTCGTCGGGAAGGGCGCGTTATTTGCTGCCTATCGATGCAATTTTACTGGTTGAAGAACAAGATGAAGTTAAGGCTGGTTACGTTATTGCCAAGCTGCCCAGGGCAACGACCAAAACCAAGGATATTACCGGG
>JABMQM010000211.1 GCA_013203195.1 Desulfobacteraceae bacterium
ATCTAATGCAGATGCCGGCCAATATGTTGGCATGTGTCTTGCAGGATTTTATTAAAAAAACTTATTAACAAAATCGCTTGCCGAAGTTGAGTTTAAAAACTTGGTTTGAATAGATATATAAATGAGGGTCAGGCTATGAAAAAACTAATCTTGAGCCTGCTGGCGGTTTTTTTGCTGGCATCGGCTCCAAATGTAGAAAACAACGCCCACGCCTATGGCGACAACGCCGTAGATTACTTTAATCTTGGTATGCAAAGCTCCATGGCCTATAAAAAAATCGAATACTTCACCAAGGCTTTGGAGTTAAATCCCAGGCTGGCCCTTGCCTATGAAAGACGAGGACTGTTTTATTATTTCCAGGAAAAATACGATAAGGTAATAGAGGATTATACGCGCTACATCAGGCTCGTACCTGACAAAGCCGATGCTTATCGCATCCTGGGGATGGCTTATCTAAAAACTGGAAACTATGATAAGGCGATTGCCAATTTTGACAGCGCCATAAATATGACACCGGAGATGTCCGCCGCCTTTTCCTACCGGTCGGAAGCCCTGCGCCTTAGCTACCAGCTTGAAGGGGCCTTGCAGGATTCCACCAAAGCCATTGCGCTTAATGGCGCCCCCCGCACCATAGCCGACGCGTATAAAACCAGGGGAAAGGTATATCTGGAACTGGGGGAAGAGAACCTGGCCGATGCCGATTTCAAAAAGTCGACTGACCTGGATCCCAGCCTCGTTTTTTACAGATACTTCTCCAGTTATGCCAGTCTGGACGCGATGAGAAATGCGGGGCTCTTAGGAATGATCGGTATTGCTTTTGTGCTGGTTTTCGGACACAAAATAAAGCCTCCCAAAAAAGACGAGTAGCTTTAATTCACTAATCGGTCTTATTTTTGAGCTTTTGGATTTTTAGCCGAATGATAATATTTTCCGCCCTATGAGTGTCATTAGTCATTGGAATATTGCGTTTGAGGGACGCTTTGTTTGAAGAGCGGCTTGACTGCCTCGAAAAGTATTGATAAACAAGATTGTCTCTATCAAGCGAAACGAATTTCAAACATAGCGGTTTTTTTACTAATGACAAATAACTAAGTGCAAAACATAGATGTTCTTCTATCGCATCGGAAATCTAGTTGTCCGCCATCCCTTTAGCATCAGAAGGCCCAAAAGAGGCGAAGACTGCCTGGTTCTCAGAACCTCACGTTCCTTTCCTCCGGCTCATCCTTCAACAAAAGCTGCACTTACTGTTCTCCAGCGCCTGGAGGTTAATAATGAGGTTCGAATTCTGGATATAGGCTGCGGCTCTGGAATTTTAGGGCTGGCAGCCGCGCTCAAGAACGGCACTACCGCTCTGGGATGCGACATTAGCCCTGCATCAGTAAGGGCTTCAATGCAAAATGCAGCTTTCAACCGGATGGAAGACAGGCTGCATCTTTTTCGCGGATCTGCGGACGCAGTTAAAGGGAGTTTCCAGCTTATCCTTGCCAACCTGCCGGCAGGCATTCATGCGGAAATGTTCGATCATTACCGCCGCCTTACAATCCCAAACGAAAGTTTGCTAGTTATCTCCGGTTTCTGTGACGTTATGGAGGCGGGCATCAAGGAGGAAATCGTCAACAAGGGTTTTATGGTGATAGAAAGGGTGATTGTGAATGCCTGGGCGGCAGCAACCACCCCTGAATACACCTATACCTGGATAGGATTAGGGCTGAAACGAATCGAGAATGGCTGCACGACATTGATGTAAGCTTTTGATCAGATCCCGCAGAGCCACTTCATTTAAACCGGGAATTGCTTGGAATAAATGACGTTTTCCTGTCACATCCCTATCAGTTCTTGAAATTTATTTCGCAGCCAGTTTGATATTTTATCATTTACGTACACTCGCCCGATGAGTGGTAGCGCAATTAAAGCGTATAGATAAAGGTCCCTGGCTTTAAATATATTTATAATCGCAAGGATAGTTATCACAACCAAAGCTAATGTTACACTTGAGGCCAAGCGGGTTATTTCCTGTATTTTTGTGTCCATGTATGCATGCAATTCAGCCTCTTTTATCAATAGCTTATTACCTTTACGTTGTATATTCAGCATCATACCTTTCCCTATTTCCAGATTTGATTTACGATGATATTAATTTTGGATCTCATTCTTTAAAATTCAGTTCAATCGAATATCTTAACCGCCCTTATGTGTCAATAGCAGACCTGTAATTCTACATTTCCTTGAACTTTATTGAGATAACATTGCGACGCTTCAACCTTGACCACCAAATGTAATTTAGCTATATTTATAAGCTGAACTTCGCCTCAAACCGATGAGTTCCTGGTAACCTTATTCCGTTGTCTGAGGCAGAGTGATGCTGGATACTGGATCCTCGATATTTATCCGCCTCAGGAGGACTGGATATTTTTCAAAAAGCACTTTTTTTATCAAGCATCCAGAAACCAGCATCCAGTAACTACGTGTTATTATCACCAAAGCGCCATGTGAAAAAAAGATTCCAAACTGTGCTATAGAATCATAACGACATAAAGGCCTAAATTACTTGACTATTTCTAAACTCTATATCGATCAGCAGGTGGCTCATCTGCCCCAGGTTATTTCCATCCGATCTCGCCTGAATATACCTTCTGAAATAGTTGAAGACAGCCAAAAAGTTTTCGAGACGGTCTCTTGCTCCCATGACCCGGTACAAGCAGGAAAGAAACTACTTTTTCTAACCTGTAACAGAGGGGCCTTCATCAAGGATTGCCCCGGTACCCGGGCTTATACGTGTTGCGGTTACAAAATTCTGCACATCGGGACCTATTGCACCATGGACTGCTCCTATTGTATTCTGCAGGCCTACTTTCATCCACCGGTACTTCAATATTTTGTAAACCATGAAGATCTCTGGGCCGACTTAGAGCGATTGTTTCTGGAAAAGACCGTATCTAGAATCGGGACCGGAGAATTTACCGACAGTATGATATGGGAAGCATGGACTGATCTTTCAAGCCTGTTGGTTTCCAAGTTTGCCGTACAGTCTCATGCTGTCTTGGAACTTAAGACCAAAACAACCGCCATTGGAAAATTGGAACAGCTTCAGCACAACCGCAAAACCATTGTTGCCTGGTCTTTGAACACAGATCGAGTTATTGACAATGAAGAGCGTGGTACGACACGTCTTTCCGACAGAATCCGGGCAGCAGCGAAATGCGAATCGTGGGGTTATCCACTGGCTTTCCATTTCGATCCACTGGTTATTTACGATGGCTGCGAAGATGATTACCATCTGGTACTGCAGCAGCTGTTTTCACAGATCTCACCAAAAAATATTGCCTGGATTAGCCTGGGCAGTTTCCGTTTTATGCCGTCTTTAAAACCAATTATACAAAAACGCTTTCCGGGTTCAAAGATAATATACGGGGAATTTATAAGCGGTCTGGATGGCAAGATGCGATATTTCAAACCGCTGCGCATTGATATATTTCGTAAA
>JABMQM010000212.1 GCA_013203195.1 Desulfobacteraceae bacterium
CCTTTGCAAAACGCCCCTTTTTGCCCGATTTCTGTGTCAGACTCAAATTCAAACCTCGAAATACTCAAAAAAAACATACGGTTAAAACATTCACTTTCCTTGAACTCGAACAAAAATATGCATTTTTCAAAGGTCTCATATTGATCAGGGCAGGTCGTTTTTCGTTGGCCTTTTAAGTTATGTAATTCATTAATGTTTTTTGGAAAAAAGCCGATAATAGTTTAATTTGGGACTGCCTAACAACTATGGCAGACAAGTTTGATCTTATGGTTCTTCTCCAGCTAAATTGGAGAAGAACCATATATATTAGGATTTTTTGCCATGAAAAAGAAAATTCTTGTAGTGGACGATAACCGGCAGATGTTGGAATTCATATCAAATCTGCTGGAGGAAGAAGGGCATCAGGTCGTCGCTGCTGAAGATGGTTTCTCAGCCCTGGACCTGCTTATTTCCTATACGCCTGACATTATCTTTGTCGACCTTGTGATGCCTCTGATCGGTGGAGACAAATTGTGCAAAATTGTTCGCAAAATGGAGCACCTGCAGGATTGCTGCCTGGTGCTTGTTTCAGCTGCGGCTTCCGAGCTTGACTTCGACTACACGGAAATCGGTGCGGATGCTTGTATTGCCAAAGGTCCCGCAGACTCAATTGCCGAGCATGTTTTAGCAGTTGTAAAAGAATCGGATTCTTTGCAAAAAAAAGATGGGTCCAAAGCGATTAGGGGCTTAGATGAAATATATCCCCGGCAAATGACCAGAGAGCTGCTCTCCCGCAATCGCCATCTAAAGACCATGTTAGAGAGCATGGCAGAGGGAATTCTTGAGGTCTTTTCCGGAAGGGTCGTTTATGCCAACTCGACGGCGGCTTCCCTGTTCGATATGTCGCCGGAAAAACTCCTGTTTGCATATCTTTTAGATTTATTCGGTGAAAAGGAGCGCTTGTATATTAAAACGCTGTTGCAAACAGAAAGCGGCCCGCTTCAAAAAATCGATCCGGATATGCCTGTTGAGCTTAATGGCCGACAGGTTGTCATTAAGAAGCAGGCCGTGCAAGGAGACGAAACCACCTACATACTTATATTAACGGATGTGACTGAACGGAAAAAAGCGGAGAAAGAATTAAGAGAATACCGGGACCACCTTGAAGTTCTTGTTAAAGAGCGCACTTTTGAATTAACCAAAACCAACAGGCTGCTTCAAAAGGAAATCAGCGGGCGCATAATGGTGGAGGCGGCGTTACTAGAAAGCAGAGAGCTCTTTGATTCTTTTATGAAACATCTTCCGGCCCTGGCCTTCATGAAAGATGTTAACGGGCAGTATATTTATTTTAACGAAGCCTATAAAGATATACTCAAGGTTGATCCGGATGACTTTATCGGCCGGAGCGATGATGCAATCTGGTCTGCTGAAGTGGCCGGGCGGATGCAGGAAAATGATAAAATCGTCATGTCCGAACAAAGGGTCTTGAACACTGTTGATACCGTAACAATTAACGATGAAACCCAGTATTTCCTTACCACCAAATTTCCTATCTTCAAAGAGGGCAGGCCTTTTTTGCTTGCCGGCGTTGCAATTAACATCAGCGAGCGTTATCGGTCAGAACAAGAGAAAAAGAAATTGGAAGCCAAACTCCAGCATGCCCAGAAGATGGAAGCCATCGGAACGCTTGCCGGCGGAGTGGCTCATGATCTTAATAATATCTTGGCAGGTCTGGTAAGCTATCCCGATTTAATATTAATAGATCTTCCCCCGGATAGCCCTTTAAGAAATGCAATTTTAACCGTAAAAAAATCAGGGGAAAAAGCCGCCGCTATCGTACAGGATTTGCTGACTCTGGCAAGAAGAGGGGTTGCAGTCAAGGATATTGTGCAGCTTAACGATATTGTTGCTGAATATTTAGAAAGTCCCGAATATAATAAGCTAAAATTGTACCATCCTCAAGTTGAACTCGCAACCGATCTTGAAACCGGTTTGTTGCCTGTTAAGGGCTCCCCGGCACACCTGTCCATGACAATCATGAATTTAGTATCTAATGCAAACGAGTCTATGCCGGCGGGAGGCAAAATTTTAATTTCAACCGAAAATCGATATATTGACAGTCCGTTAAGCGGTTATGACGATGTGGAAGAAGGGGATTATGTTGTCCTTACAGTTGCAGACACCGGGCTGGGTATCTCTGCTAAGGATATGGATAAAATATTCGATCCCTTTTATACCAAAAAAACTATGGGGAAAAGCGGTACAGGATTGGGCATGGCGGTGGTATGGGGAACCGTGAAAGACCATAGCGGGTATATTGATATTCAAAGCACCAGAGGAGAAGGAACGACGTTCACCCTTTATTTCCCCGTCACCAGAGAAAAAATGCTCAATGATAACTATAAGTTATCCATCAAAGAGTTGGAGGGAAAAGGAGAGTCGATTTTAATTGTGGATGATGTGGCAGAACAAAGAGAAATAGCTTCTAAAATGCTGATAAAACTGGGATATGCCGTCACAGCGGTTTCAGATGGTGAAGCAGCGGTTGACTATATTAAAGATAATACTGTAGATTTATTGGTATTGGATATGATTATGGAGCCTGGAATCGACGGGCTTGAAACCTACAAAAGAATTCTTGATTTGAACCCCGCACAGAAAGCGGTAATCGCCAGCGGTTTTTCTGAAACAGATCAAGTTAAAGAGGCTCAAAGACTGGGAGCGGGAACTTATATAAAAAAACCATATACACTGGAGAGACTTGGGGCGGCTGTTAGGGCTGAATTAGCTGGAGGTATTGTATGAAACCACGGATAAGCATAGCGCTGCTTGTGATCTTTATTATTGGGGTCACTATTTTGACGCTAAACATGAAACAACAGGATGAAAAACAGAAGATACAAGACATCCTGAGTAAAGGGAATTATCTGTCAAGCCTCATTTCACTGTATCCTATAATGGAGTTTGAGTCTGATAAGCGCGACTACTTTCTTAGAACTCTCACTGAATATACTTCTAAAGAAGGTTTTGTTTACCTCTTTATACATGGCCACGCCGGAAATGCACTGGTTTCACTATCTTCCGGGGATCTTTCCTCTAAGATCCCCAAGGATATCCAGACAAAATCTATTACTGCAACGGGGCTATTAAAACAAACCTTTGAGGTCAGTGGATCTAAGGATAAAATATTCGAATTCGCCAAACCTGTTTATAAAAACGGGCAAAGAAACGGCACCATTCGGCTGGGCCTCAAACTTCCGCCGTCCGCGTTTTTCTCCTCGGAGCGTCTTAGTTTCCTGGCAATGATTGCTTTTTTAATATTAGCCGTCTTATTCATAGGCTATTATGGGGTAACGCTGGCACTCAAACCGTTAAAGAATTTAGATCAATCCGTTATTACAGCCGGCAGCGATTCAGAGTCGGCGGTCAAATATTCAGGAAAAATAGCCGGAATTGCACCAATAATCGATGATCTTGAGGAGTATTTAAGCAAAATAAAAAGCAAGGTAAAAATTATCGAAACAGACAATGTGGACTTGATTTCCAAACTGGGCGTGACGACTTTCGAGAAAAATAAAATTGTCAAAATGTTGGATTCGATCAACTTCGGCATCATAATAACCGATGTTCAGGAAAATATTGACCACATTAACGCATACATGCTTAAGCTGCTCGACAAAAAGCCGGAAGACGTAGTTTATCAGCCCTTCAGTGCCGTTATAGATCACAGTGAAATTACTTCATTCGTTTCTAATGAGGATATGGCCGGGCAGTCCAAGAACATAAGCGGGCTGGGATCCATTTTTCCCGAAACACCCCCGGGTGAAATCTTCAAAGTTTCCGCCAACTATCTCATGGGTGGTGAAAACACAACCATCGGCAAAATAATTTCGTTTCATAATGCCACAGTCGAATCCTTAGCGGAAAGGGCTAAGCACGAATTTATCGCTCACGTTGCCCATGAGATTCTGACTCCGATTACAAATATTAAATCATACAACGAAATGCTTATGGACGGGGAAATTGAAGACGCTGAATTGCAAAAAGAATTTTATAATACCATTCATGAACAGACCAACCGATTGGCAGATATGGTTAAAAACCTTCTTAATATTTCAAAAATGGAGATGGGAAGCCTCACCCTCAACAAAGGGCTGGTGAAAACCGACTGGTTTTTCGGAGACTGTATCGAGTCCATCGAGGCTTCAGCTTCTGAGAAAAACATCACAATTGAGAAAAATAAGCCGGACATATTTCCTAATTTGATGGGCGACAAGGATCTTTTAAAGACCGCAATTATTAATATTCTAGGCAATGCTTTGAAATATACGCCACCAAACGGCAGCATTACATTAGAGATCAGCGAGCAGGATAAAATGGTAGTCTTTGACATTACTGATACCGGATACGGTATTTCTGCGGAAGAGCTTCCGCACATATTTGAAAAGTTCTATCGTTCCAGCGACCCTCAAATTACAGATCAAGACGGCAGTGGACTGGGACTGGCAACTACTGCGGAGATTGTTCATCTTCACGGTGGTGAAATCGATGTCCAGAGCGAACCCGGCAGGGGGAGTCATTTTACGATAAAATTACCCATGGAAGATTTTTATCTTGGAGAATCTTAGTGTCTTAGTGCCTTAGTGGCTGAACTATTACGAAAGAAGGAAAACATGGCCAGCAGCGATACCGAGCAACAGCAATCTAAAATCGGTATAAAAAAAGTCGGAGCCAGCAGTGTTATCGACCCCGGCAAGTCAATAACCTATCAAAATTGTCAAGAACTGGAAGACCTGATAAAGAGGTTAGTCGGTGAAAATCAAACCAGGATTATCCTGGATTGTAAAAATACGTCCTTCATGGACAGCAAGGTACTGGAACTTTTGCTACAGTTACACAAAGAACTCAAAAATCGGGGCGGCGCCATAAAAATCACCGGCCTGAATGCGGTTTGCCGGGACATATTACTGTCAACACGGCTTATCAACGTTTTATTTGTCTATGAAGATATTGCCGAAGCCTTGAGAAGTTATCCATGAGAAAGAGCAATATACCAAAAAAAAGAATGAAGCTTGGAGAAATTCTGGTACGCCAGGGGCGCATTACTCCGGATGAACTGGTTGAGCTTTTGCGCCTTCAAAAAGAGGTTTCCAAGCCGCTCGGCCAAATTTTGGTAGAAAAAAAGATTCTGACCGCACAGGAGTTGACCAATGTCCTGGGAGAGCAGCTGGGGATACCGCATGTCTGGCTGCGCAAAGGTTTGGTAGACCCCCGGATCGTGCATGTTTTGCCCAAAGAAAAGGCTATCCTTTATCAAGTTATTCCCATGTTTCGCGTCAATAATATCCTGACCCTGGCCACGGCAGATCCTAATGACATTTTTGTGTTTGACGAAATTTCCAAAATCACCAATTTGGAAGTACAGCCGGTCATATGCCGTGTGGATGATATTATAGAAGCTGTCAATCAAAGCTACCGGGAAGATGTGAGCATGGATGAAGTTATGAGTAGCTTCGACGATTCCGAAATAGAGGTCGTTGAGAGTGTGAAGGAGAGTGAGATCAGTGAGATCGCTGAAATGGCGGAGGGAAGCCCGGTGATCAATATGGTCAATATGATCCTGCTCAAAGCTATTCGGGACGGTGCCAGCGATATTCATCTGGAGCCGCAGGCTAAAAAATTTCAGATTAGAGCCCGGATTGACGGTGTTTTATATGAACTCATGACTCCTAAAATTGATATGCATCCGGCCGTGGTGTCCAGACTGAAGGTGATGGCCAACCTGGATATCGCCGAAAGACGTATGCCGCAAGACGGTCGCATTCAGGTGAATGTAGACAGGCGTACCATTGATCTTCGGTTTTCATCTATGCCGGGAATATATGGCGAGAAGGTCGTCTTGAGAATTTTAGACAGAGGAAGAGCCATTCTGGATATCAACAAGTTAGGTCTTGATACTGAGATGTCGGAACGCTACAAGTCTCTGCTTAAAAGGCCCAACGGCCTTATTTTGGCTTGCGGTCCGACAGGGAGCGGCAAGACCACCACACTGTATGCTGCATTATCCACGCTTAACAGCAAGGAAAAAAATATTATCACCATTGAAGATCCTGTGGAATACCAGATGCAGAACATCAATCAGAACCAGGTAAAGCAAGCTATCGGCCTTTCCTTTGCCACTTTTTTGAAACATGCCCTCAGGCAGGATTCGGATATTATCCTGGTGGGCGAAATTCGAGACCGGGAAACCGCCGAGATTGCAATCCAGGCCTCTTTGACCGGACATCTGGTGCTTTCAACGCTTCACACTAATGACAGCCCCAGCGTTATTACCCGGCTGCTGGAAATGAGAATCGAATCCTACCTTATCTCTTCATCCCTGCTGGCTTCCATGGCACAGCGTCTGGTGCGTACGATTTGCTCCGAATGTAGAACTAATTTCTACCCTTCTAAGGAAGTACTCAACGAACTTGGGCTTAATGAAGACAAACAGAAGCGGCTATTTAAGGGCAAGGGGTGCAAAGAATGCTTTGATTCCGGTTTCAAAGGACGCATCGCTATCTATGAACTGCTGGAGATGGACGACGGCCTGCAGGATCTTATTTTGAATAATCCGACGATTGACGTCCTCCAAAAATATCTGAAGGAAAAAGGGCACAGGACTTTGAGACAGTATGGATATGAAAAAGTTGTGGCGGGGCTCACTACCATAGAGGAAGTAAGGCAGGCAACTTCCATGGATATGTAGTCATTTGTCATTGGAGCGCTACGCTTGAAGAGCACTTCGTTTGAGGAGCACTTCGTTTGAGGAGCGTCCTGGCGGCCTTGAGGGGTATTGATAAAAAGACTTTTCCCCCTTAAGCGAAGCGATCCTAAAG
>JABMQM010000213.1 GCA_013203195.1 Desulfobacteraceae bacterium
ACGCTTCTTCCCTGGATTTTCAGCTATCTGGGGCCATTCAGATTTAATCTCCTCTTCTCCCGACTGGATGATGACGAACACGACATCACTGATATGGCTACAGGTGATGACCTGTCAAAACCGTATCTTTATGGTCTGAGACTCGATTTCAAGCCCCACCCGCTCTTCGAAATAGGGCTTTCACACCTCGTTCTCTTCGGGGGCGAGGGGCGCGATATAAGCTTTGCCGATTTCTTCAAGATCGCATACGGCAATAAGAACAGAGACGGTGCAGAACTCGATAGCAACCAACAGTTTGCCATCGACCTTGCCCTCACCATCCCCAATGTTAGCAGGCTGGTCCCCCTTGCCGATTCAATAAAACTATACGGGGAGTTGGGCGCTGAAGATACTGGGACGCCTCCAGACAGGAGGGCATATCTCGCAGGCATTGCCCTCAACGATGCCTTCATGGTGAAAAGCATGAAACTGAGAGCAGAATATGCAAACCTGTCACCCGGCAGCGTACCGACTGCCTGGTACAGCCACGGCTCTTATCCGATGACGTATAGTGGAAGGGTGTTCGGTCACCACGCCGGCACAGATTCTGATGATCTTTTTATCGAACTGTCGCAAACACTTGAGAACAGATTTTCTTGCAAAATTGGTTTTGACAAAGAGAGAAACGGCATCAGCCAGTCCAATACCCAGGAAAAATATCAGTATTTCCTTGAAACCGGCTATGATATCGCTGAATGGTTGGATCTCGCGGTCAGATACTCGTATGAAGAAATCAGCAATTACGAAAATCTAAAAGACAACGAACAGAAAAACCACTTCATGGGAATAGAACTTAAATGCAACTTTTGACACTCATCGCTCAGCCCCTCATTGCTCCTGCCACATTTAAGAAGGCAGAAAAAAAGAGGAAGAAAACGCATAAACAAAATCTTATTTTTTAAAGAATTTGAATTCTATAGTTTAGCCGGTAGAAGATGCCTGCCTTGAGCCAATCAAAAATCAAGCCCTAAAATTTGATTGATTGGGGTTCCGAATCTTCAATTCAAAACCTGTACTATCTGCTATAGGTAAGGTGCAATAAAACACTTTTATGCCATTGATACGTATTGGGTATCAAACGCGATTAGTCTTGGTTCCGGGTTGGGTGATCTTTGAGAGATCTCGGCTGTTCCGAAAATTTTAAAAGTAGAATTTTTTGAGCTTCTCCGGCGGCACTCCCAATAAGTACAAGGTTCTTATGGACCAGTTTCTCAGTGTACAATATACGATACCTTCTTTTTCCCACCGACGTGAGTCAGTTTGAACTCTCCGTGAGATAAATTTTATTTTTTTGCCGGTCTTTTTTACTCTTTGCATCAACTCCACATCTTCCATAATGGGGATATCCTTGAATCCACCGATGTGATCGAAAAATCGTTTTTTAAGAAAAATTGCCTGGTCGCCGTATGGGATTCTGGTGAGGCGGGAACGGATGGATGCCACTTTTGCAATCAATCTAAAAATATTTTTTTCAGACTGGATACCCAGGTCAAACGCGCCGCCCACGATATCGTGCTGTTTGGTTGCCGTGAAGATTTGATCCAGAGCATCATGGCTCAGCAGGGTGTCGGCATGTAAAAAGAGTACCACATCACCGTTGGCTAAAGCGGCCCCCTGGTTCATCTGAGATCCCCGGCTTTTTTCCCCGAGAACCTTTTTGACGTCGGCGTTGGTTACGGTGTTGATGGTCTCCCCATGTGGGCTCCCGTCCACGACAATGATTTCAACAGTGTCCGAAGAATCGAGGGTATAAAGATGTTCAATAGTAGAATTGATGATTCGGGATTCATTGAAAACGGGAATGATGATGGAAATTTGTTGTTTCATCGTTTTATTGCATGTAATTTGATACCGGCCAGATATGCAGCGGTATTTGAGGCTGCCGAGCCCTTTTCCGCATGTCTTTTTATAAAAAATTCAAGGTCTTGGTAGGTATCAATATCGCGCCATTGCGGCAGAACATGGATTCGGGACCGGTTTGATCCCAAAACCGTTATGGTTTTTTGAAATACGGTATCTGATCCCCAGGGAATTTTATTAAAAACCTCGGGCAAAAAGGAATGCGAATTGAAGCCTATCAAATAGTATCCGCCGTCAACTGCCGGGCCGATGACGGCGTCGTTTTTATGCAAGCTTTCAAAGGCCTCATCAATAATGCTGCCGGGGAGGTCCGGAAAATCGGTTCCCAAAAGCAGCACCTGTCGAAAACCCTTTTGAAAAATACTGTCAAAGGCATTTTCCATCCTTTTGCCCAGATCATCTCCCTGTTGCGGTAGATAGTCATGGTCGCGGCCAAGCCATGAGGTTATCTCCTGCAGAGCTTGGGGAGGGTAAAAGCCGATAACAGTGGTGTGTCGACCGGCTTGCAGCATTCCAAGAACGTCTAATACAAAGTTTTTGTATAAATTAACGACGATCTCTTGGTCCAGCGACTTGGAGAGTCTTGTTTTTACCGGGACCCTTTGGGGCACTTTCAAAAAGACAATGACACACTGGTCGTTGGGATCGGCGGGCGAGTTCAAGGCTTATCCTCTTGGGCAGCATTTGAGCGTAATCGTTTGACCGCAGGCTTGCATTCCTGGTATATGATATATTTCAGCCCAATCTTCAATAAAATTTTGGAAAATTCATCATGTCCGTCGAAGAAATTGCATCGATACGGTTTGGGGTGTTCATCGGAGGGCTGGTTTTTTTTCTGCTTTTTGAATTGATCATTCCGTATCGACCTAACACGCTTCCCAAATTGAAACGGTGGTTCATAAATTTGGGTATTACCATATTCAATAGCCTGATACTAAAACTGCTGTTTGCTTCCGTCCTGATTCAAACGAGCCTCTATGTAACCGATAAACAGCGAGGGTTTAGCTATGGAAGAAAAAAAAATCGGTTTCGTTTCCAATTACTTTGGCAAAATATCAGTCGCTGCTATTGAGATAACAGACGGAACAGTGTCAGTGGGAGACACTCTCCACTTTTTGGGGCACACGACAGATTTTGAGTCCACGGTACACTCTATGCAGATCGAGCACAAATCTGTAACAGAGGCAAAGAAAGGTGATAGCGTTGGTGTAAAGGTGCCTGAAAAGGTAAGAGAAAGGGACAAGGTATATAAAATAGTTGCAGATTAATTCGCAACTTACACCGGCAGAATTTGAGCAAGAAGAGGTAGTTATTATGCTTTCTAGCAAGTCAGTGGAGCTGACGGGATAGAGCTATGAAAGACCTAATCAAGCGCATTGTACAGGCATTGGTTGATAATCCGGAACAGGTAGAGGTTTTAGAGGTAAAGAGTGAACATGTTTCGGTATTTGAGCTTAGAGTAGCTAAAGAAGATATAGGGAAAGTTATCGGAAAACAGGGCCGGACGGCAAGAGCGATGCGAACCATTCTAAGCGCTGCTTCCGCCAAGTTAAAAAAGCGCACTGTACTTGAAATCATCGAATAAACTCAAATTGTCTCATGGAGAAAATTCATTTTCTCCCTATTGGGAAGATTGTTGGCACACATGGCGTTAAGGGAACCATCAAGGTCTACTCGTATGCTGAGACCTTTTTCGTCTTTGAGCCAGAGGGAGTAATTTTATTAAAAAATCTGCAGGGGAAAGAAAAAACTTACACGATTAAATGGGC
>JABMQM010000214.1 GCA_013203195.1 Desulfobacteraceae bacterium
CAATCAGCGTTTGCCGCTCAAAATTCCCTGTATCTGTTTTAATGGCATAAAACAGGCCGGTTGCCAATTTGGCCGAAGGTTTGATTCTGGCGGCCCTTAAATACTCGGTCATTATGCTGGCAGTAGCACCGTATTTTGGGCGGATATCCAGATAGGGCGCCCGGACACCGGTTTCAGGATGATGATCGATAATCACGTCCGGCTTGATTTTATTAAAAATTTCATTGTGTTCCGGCTGGGAATCGACGATTACAAAGCGGCTGAAGCGACTTGCATCGATTTCATCGATGGGAACGAGCGCGACACCCAGAAGCCGGATCATGGCCAGGTTGTCCGGACGCTCGATGACATTGATGTTGGATATGGTTACACTTGAGACTTTGCGCCACAGCAATCTCTTGATCGCCTTGGCACTTGCAATGGCATCCGGATCAGCATTGATCACAATCAAAACGTGGTCATCGCCCGCAAACTGTTCGTAAAAGCGGCGCAATCTTGCAGCAGCAGATAGTTTCATGATAAAAGGTTTTGTAATTTCAGTGCTTACAATTCAGGCGCTACGATATAGTAGAATGTTATTTAATGCAATTAGAAGTTTTAACTCGCAAATCTAATGAACAATTAGGACAAACCAATTAGGGTTGAGGTTGCGGCAGCATGAACTAAAACCGGTTGTGAATATGCATCTTCAAAGCGGAATAATACCGCTTAAACGCTGAATGAGATTATTATGCAGACGTTCGGAAAAAATTACTTATCTGCTTGACAGCGTAGAATCATTCCTGTTATGGCACTAACGCTTTGGTTTTGGCATTGTCCATGAAAATTAAATAACTTAGCAATTTTAGAAACTTATTGATGGGGCCGATGCCGATGGCGGCAAGATGTTTTTTGACTTTAAAAAGAATCGCGCTTGGATTGAAAATCTTTCAATTGTAACGCAACTCGGCCTTACAATGGCCGGGTGTATTTTTTTTTGTTTTTTTGTTGGAAGATATCTGGACAGACTGCTTGGAACCAAAGGCATTTTTGTAGCGATTTTTACGATCTTAGGAGTAATCGGCGGCGGTGTCGTTGTGTACCGTCAAATTCTTGAAGTAACGGAAGTCAACATAAAGGATAATAACGATTCCGACCATGGAAGCGCTTAGGCAGACCCAGAAGAAATACAGTTCCAGGGCCATAACCACGGCTATTTTTGCCGGGTTTTTCTTAATTCTGATCGGTCAACAGGCTATAGGGAAAGGTTTGATCCTGGGAACGGTGTTTGGCATCGTCAATTTTGTCTTAATGGGAGAAACGCTCCCGTTAAGGCTGGGAAAATCAAAGGGTAAAACCTATTTGTTTTCTTTTGGATCGATATTTTTCAGATATATTATTGTCGCCGTGCCATTGGTAATGGCCATTAAACTTGAACAATACAACCTTTTCTCAACTATGCTCGGGATCTTTTTGATTCAGTTTTTTATTCTAGCGGAGCATGTGTTTGGTCTTATAGCGTCTGCCCGTGGAAAGCAGGTATAGGGAATAAGGAGTTATGGAAGATTTAGGTAGAATCCACCAGCTGATCGTGCATGTTATGGGTCGTGATTTGACGTTTAACCTTGAAGTTATTGTAATGACCTGGATCGCCATTACAGCGCTGCTATGCTTCGGGTTTTTGGCCGCCAGAAAAAAAAGCATAATTCCAGGGCCCGTTCAGGTTGTCGGCGAACTATTTATCAACTTTCTTTACGGCCTGACAGAGGATGCGCTGGGAGAGGAAAGGGCCAAGAAATACGCTCCCATGATATGCGCCCTGTTCATGTTCCTGCTGCTCTGCAACTGGCTGGGGATCATTCCCCACCTTGAAGAGCCCACCAAGGATCTCAACACGCCTTTAAGTTACGGACTTATGGGATTTGTTTTGGCCCATCATGCCGGGATCAAGGCCAAAGGATTAAAACAGTATCTGAAAGACTACTGCGAGCCGATATTTATTATGGCACCGCTGAATATAATCGGGGAACTGGCCAAGGTTATTTCCATATCCTTTCGTCTCTTCGGCAACATTATGGGCGGCTCGATTATCATTCTGGTGGTGTCTTATCTGACGTTCAATATTATTACGCCACCTTTTCTGAATGCCTTTTTCGGAGCTTTTGTCGGTACGATTCAGGCTTTTGTGTTTACCATGCTAACGTTGGTATATATTGCAGTGCAGGTAAATTAGCTTATGGCATACGATGTACAAACATGGGTAAGTGTAGCGGCGTTAAGCGGTGGCGGAATGGCCATGGGATTCGGCGCTATTGGAGCGGCGATCGGAGAAGGATATACAGCCGCCAGAGCCAATGAAGCCATATCCCGCAACCCGGAGCTTTCAGGCGACATTTTCAAAACCATGCTGGTGGGACAGGCGATTGCCGAGTCTGCTTCCATTTTTGCGCTGGTTATCGCCATGATGCTTCTGTTCACGAAATTTGCAGCGCATATTCTTATGGTGCCCGTTCTGCTGGGCGCCGGATTGGCTATGGGAATGGGGGCCATCGGCGCCGGTGTGGGCGCGGGATATCCTGCCGGAGCCTGTTGCACAGGTATGGCCCGGCAGCCGGCCATGGGCGGGCGTTTAACCACCAACATGCTGATTGGTTCGGCGGTGTGCCAGACCCCGGCCATCTTTGCCCTGGTGGTAGCCTTTATTTTATTGTTTACGGATTTTTCACAAAGCCCGGTTTCACCGACATGGGCGGCCATTCTGGGCGCAGGAATTTCGGCCGGCTTTGGCGCCATCGGTTCCGGACTGGGGGGTGGTCTGGTTGCGCAAGCCAGCTGTGAAGGCATCGCCCGGCAGCCTTTGACGGCAACGCCGGTGACCAATGTGATGCTGCTGGGACAGGCGGTTACGCAGACCACCGCTATCTATGCCCTGCTGGTCAGCTTTATCCTCATGTTCAAAACTTTTCCGGCCACCGATTTGATAGCACCGCCCATGGCCTTGCTGGCGGCGGGGATATGTATGGGCATCGGGGCCATCGGTCCGGCCATCGGTGAAGGTCTTGCGGGCCAGAGCGCCGTGGCGGGGATCGCGCGCAACCAGGAGCACGTTGCGGAGTTGACACGATTGATGCTGGTGGGTCAGGCGGTGGCCGAATCGACGGGAATTTATTCTCTGGTCATCGCGCTGATCCTGATTTTTGTAGTGTAATTATAACCAAAAAGAATATTAGCCACTAAGACACTAAGGCACCAAGGAAGCCTTTAATTTTTTGTCTTTGTGCCTTTGTGCCTTGGTGGCATGGTGGCAGAAAAAAGTTTTCCATAAAAAACACAAACGATTAACCCAAAAATTGTTTAGGAGGAATCAAATGGCAATCGAAGGTGTAGATATTGTCAAAGCGGCAGCATACATAGGCGCAGGTATTTCCATGGGCTTTGGCGCCATCGGGCCCGGTATTGGTGAAGGTATGGCCGCTGCAAAAGCATGTGAGGCCATCGGTAAAAATCCCAAGGAGGCAGGCCTTCTCACCAGAACCATGCTGGTGGGTCAAGCGGTGGCCGAGTCCACCGGTATTTACTCACTGGTGATTGCATTGCTGCTTTTATTTGTTGTTTAATGCCCGTAGTTTTTAAAATGGATGTCGGTATATGGAAATAGTCAGCAACATAGCGCTTATCAGTATCAATGCAACCATGTTTCACCAGCTGATCGCTTTTTTGGTGTTTCTGTTTATCATCAACCGTATCATGTTTCGCCCGTTACGCAGTGTCATGGGTGAACGCGAAAGCTTTATGGAAAAAATCAGGCTGGATACCGTTGATGCGACCAAAGAATTTGAGAAGCTGACCGCTACTTTGAAAGCAAAGGAATCAGCGGTTCGAGCGGAAGCGCAGGACGTTCGATGTGCAATTGAAGAACAAGGCGGCCGGGAGGCAGGTGAGATATTAGAGTCTGCCAGGCAAGAAATATCTTCGATTAAAGCAAAAGTTGAAACAGAAGTTAACGCTCAAATTGCCCAAGCCAGAAAAAAACTCCGGCAAGAAGCAGAAACTCTGGCGGTCAATATCATGGAAAAAATGCTGGATCGGAGGCTGGGTTCGTGAAATACGTTTCCAAACTATTGTGGGTGTGCGGTGGGATATCGCTGGGTATTTTGGGCCTGCATCTATGCGGGCATGAAGCTTTTGCTGCCGAAAAAACAAGCAACTGGCGACCCACCTATGATCTGATTATGAGGTGGGTTAATTTCGGCATTATCGTTTTCATACTCAACAGGTATGCCAAAACTCCGCTCAAGAACTTTTTGCGGAGCAAGAAAGAAGACCTGGCCCAGGAAATTGATGAGCTTGAAGAAAAAAAAGAAGATGCTAATGCAAAAATAAGCGAGACCCAAAAAACCATTGACGCAAGCGATGTCCGTCTTGCTGAGTTGAAAGTAAGGATTGTGCAACAGGGAGAAAGGGAAAAGCTTAAAATTGTTGAATCGGCTCAGCAGCAAAGCCGGGCGATGCTGGAAGATGCCAACCGCAGGATTGATGCCTCTATATTACAGGCCCGTAACACTGTCAAAGGCGAACTGATAGATGCGGCCATTGACCTGGCCATGGAAAGGCTGCCCCAAGAAATTACTGCTGTCGATAATGAAAAATTTGTGAGTGCATACCTGACCAGCACTAAAGCCGAATAAACGGCTGAGCACATAAAAGTAACAAACCCGGTTGTTGACACCGGGTTTTTTGTTTGTGTGACAGGCGGGCCACGATCAAACCGGCTTAAAAACCATGTGTTCGTCTTCCACATCAGCCTCTATTGCAGAGCCTACTTTTAAATTCCCCTGAATAATCTCCATGGAAAGTG
>JABMQM010000215.1 GCA_013203195.1 Desulfobacteraceae bacterium
CCCAATCTCTGCGTTATGCTCAAAAAATAATCCTCGGGATATAACACATATGCCTGTCGAAGATCCCGAGCCATTTTCGGGGCGGTTATTTTTTTCGCATGCCTTCCATCTTCGCCTGAAGGCTACGCCGGACAAGTGATATTGAACAAAAATCCTCATTTCTGGATGGACACTAAATAACTTTCAATTGAGCGTTATCGCCCAATTGTGATAGGAATAATATTATGAGACCTTATTTTGAAAAGATGACTGCATTTGGCCATGAGCTGAAAAAAGGGCGCATAAAAAGCAGCCAAGAGAATCTAAAAAAGTTAAAGGATGCAGAATCAAAAATACAAATTGAGGTCGAGCAGTTTAAAATGGCGGGGCTGCCTGAAGAAAAGATCAATGCCAGAGGACAAATGACCGTGTGGCAGCGCCTGGAATATCTCCTGGATCCCGGCACCTGGTGTCCTCTGCACACCCTTTATAACCCCGCAAACAATGAAGAAGGTACGACCAACGTTATCGACGGTATCGGTAAGATTGCAGGCAAATGGGCGGTAGTCATCGGTTTTGACAATAAAGTTTTGGCCGGTGCCTGGCTGCCGGGACAGTCTGAAAATATCCTGCGAGGAACCGATTTGGTAAAACGTCTGAATATACCCCTGGTCTGGCTGGTTAATTGCAGCGGCGCTAAACTGCCGGAGCAGGAAAAATTTTATGCCAATCGACGCGGAGCCGGAACACCTCTTTTCCGGCATGCTGAACTGGCACAACTGGGCATTCCGGTTCTGGCCGGTATCTACGGTACCAATCCTGCCGGCGGCGGATATCATGGCATCAGCCCTACCATACTTTTTGCCCACAAAGACTGTAATATAGCCGTCGGAGGAGCCGGTATCGTCAGCGGTATGGCACCTAAGGGAGAATTCAACGTTGACACCGCCGAAGAAATCATCGAAAAGGCCGGGCAGTTTGAGGACAAACCGCCGGGCACCGTAAAAACCCATTACGATGAAACCGGGTTTTTCCGATATGTATTCGAAACCGAAACCGATGTGCTGGACGGTCTTAAAGACTATATGAAAGACCTCCCCTCCTTTCACCCAAAGTTTTACCGGGTGGCGCAACCTAAAGAACCCGGATTTCCGTCCCAAGACCTTTATCATCTGCTTCCTATGGAACCTAAAAAAGTATATGATTTTGATGAGGTCTTGGCCCGTTTGGTGGATTCCAGCGAGCATATGGAGTTTCGCCCCGATTACGGACCCGAGATATATACCGGGCTTTGTAAAATCGACGGCTTTCTAACGGCCTGCATCGGTAACCGTCAGGGTTACCTGGGCAAAGACTACCCCGAGTACGCCGACTATGCAGGCATGGGTGGTAAAGTCTACCGACAGGGATTGATCAAAATGAATGAGTTCGTCACCCTTTGCGGCCGGGACCGGATTCCGATCATCTGGCTGCAGGATACCACCGGTGTGGACGTAGGCGACGATGCCGAGAAGGCCGAGCTTTTGGGCCTTGCCATGAGCCTGATCTATTCCATCCAGCAAACCGACAATCCCATGATGCTGCTGATGCTCAGAAAAGGAACAGCCTCGTCCCATTACTTTATGGGCGGCCCCACGGCCAACCGGCACAATGCCTTTACCATCGGCACCGCCGCCTCTGAAATCTATGTCATGCATGGTGAAACAGCCGCCGTGGCGACCTATTCCCGCAGACTGGTCAAAGAAAAGGAGGCCGGCAGGCCCCTGGAACCGATTGTCGACCGCATGAACCGGCTGGCCCGGGAATACCATGAAAATTCAAGACCGCTTTTCTGTGCCCAAAACGGTCTGATAGATGAAATTGTGCCCTTGAGTGATCTCAGAAAGTACCTGGTGGCTTTTGCCGGTGCCGTTTACCAGAACCCAAAATCGATCTGCCCCCATCATCAGATGATACTGCCCAGAATTATAAAGGGATAAACGAAAAACGAAGAGTTGAAAAATGGCACTCAGTTTAATGGAAGGTAACGAAGCGATTGTCCGGGGAGCCATATCTGCAGGCTGCCGCTTCTTTGCCGGATATCCGATAACCCCGGCCACGACCATCTTTAATGCGATGCTAAAACTGCTGCCCCCTTTGGGCGGCGTATGCCTTCAAGGTGAGGATGAAATCGCCTCCATCGGCTGCTGCCTGGGAGCATCCATGGCCGGCCTGAAGGCTATGACGGCTACATCCGGACCCGGCATCAGCCTATACAGCGAGCATATTTCCTTTGCCATTGGCAGCGAAATCCCCATCGTCATAGTGGACGTACAGAGACTGGGCCCCTCCACGGGCTCCGCTACCCGCGGCGCTGACGGGGATATCAATTTTTTGCGCTGGGGCAACAGCGGCGGTCTGCCGGCGGTTGTACTGGCACCGGTAGATGTTAAGGATTGCTTTTTGCTTACCATGCAGGCCTTTAATCTGGCCGAAAAACTCAGATGTCCGGTATTCATCGCATCCAACAAGGAAATAGGCATGACCCGGGAGAGTATCGATGTCGATGCAATCAAAAAACCTGAAATCATAGAACGGGCCGCCCCTCCTCCCCATGAACCATTCCTGCCGTTTGCAGTTCCACCCGGCGGCCAAGTACCCTACTTTCTGCCCATTGGGGACAAGCGGCTTGTCCGTCAGACTTCTTCTACTCACGGTGCTGACGGCTACATTACTACTGATCCGGACGAAATCTCCAAAACCCTTCAAAGGCTAAAAACAAAATTGCTGTCAACCGTTGACCGCTACAGTTTTCATGAAGCGCATCTTAAAGAAAATGCGGATACTTTGCTCCTGACCTATGGTGTCACCGCCCGGGCGGCCCTTGATGTTTTTAAAAAGCAACAAAAGCTGGGAAAGCCGATTTCGCTGCTTATCCTCAAGACCCTCTGGCCGGTGCCTGAAAATTTAATCAGGGAAAAAGCCGCCCAAGCCAAACGTGTGGTGGTAGTGGAAATGAACCTCGGGCAGTATGTCAGAGAAATAGAGCGCATCCTGCCGGGAAAAAAGATCGACTTTTGCGGTCAAATGGACGGCCGTCTGATAACTCCAAGCCGGATCAGTGAGGTGGTTGACCATGCCTAGTCTACTGAATACCAGCCGACCGCCGGTCTTCTGTCCGGGTTGCGCTCATGATCGCATTCTGCATGCACTCGATAAAACCTTCCAGAATATGGGACTGTCCGGCCATCAGACTGTTATTGTCAGCGATATCGGGTGTTCCGGCCTTTTTGACACTTTTTTCCACACCCATGCCCTGCACGGCTTACACGGCCGGGCGCTGACCTATGCAACCGGTTTAAAAATGGCCCGTCCCGAACTGCATGTGATTGTGACCATGGGAGACGGCGGCCTGGGTATCGGCGGTGCCCATCTGCTGGCGGCCTGTCGCCGCAACCTGGATATAACTTTGCTGATATTAAACAACTTTAATTTCGGGATGACCGGAGGCCAGTTTTCGGCCACAACTCCCGCCGAGGCGCAGGTCGGTTCTGACTTTCTGAACCGCATGGAAAAGCCGCTGGACATATGCCGGGTAACGTCTTCCGCCGGTGCCGCTTATGTCGTCCGGTCTTCAGCCTACCAAAAAGACCTGGCACAAAGAATAGAAAGTGCGGTTCGCTTCGAAGGTTTCGCCGTCCTGGATATCTGGGGAGTATGCCCCGGCCGCTATACCAAACGCAACCGGCTGACGCCGCAAACCATCGACAAATCCCTTGCCAAGCTTCCCCCTGCTGATGGACCTGTGGCAGAAAACACCCGTAAGGAATACGGCCGCCATTATAGAGAACTGGCCGCCGATCGCAAACAGGCTGCACCTTTACTTAAAATTGAAGCCATCTTTGATCCTCCCGATCCCGTCCAGCAGGAGGTAATTCTGCTTGGAAACGCCGGCCAGCGGATTATCACCGCCGGTGAAATCTTATGCTTTGCCGGTCTTACCGCCGGACTCAGGGTGACGCAGAAAAACGAATACAATATTACCGTAATGCGGGGGCATTCTATCAGCGAAATCATCCTGTCGCCCCACGAGATCGGCTATACCGGCATTGAAAAACCTACCGTTATTCTGGCTCTAAGCCAGGAAGGTGTGGACCGTCGCGTGCGTATCTTTAATCAACTGGACAGCGACACTATGATTATTAAAGCCCGGGGAATTGACCTGCCGTCCTGCCATGCCCGGATACACCAAGTCGACTTTAAAAAACAGCGTATTAAAGCCGTAAACTGGGCTCTGGCGGCATTAGCTGTTCTGGCCAAGCTCAACAAGGTTATTCATATTGAAATGCTTCAATCAGCACTCGAGTCTAAATTCAAGGGCAAAACCCTCGCAGCAGCTCTCGATCTGGTCCGCGAGGTCGAAATCGATCATTAATATATGGCACTTAATTAACCTATTAAACCCCAGCTTGGCTGAAGGTCGAAGCTTTGATATGCGGGTAGTGTATTGTATTTAGGGTTCTCTCGCCCGCTTCGCTCGAGCCCGCAGAGGTCACAGAGATTTGTTTTTTTTTACTTTCCGCTATCTTTCTCTGTGTACTCTGTGTGCTCTGTGAGAGATATAAATGACCCTTTTAGGGGTGGTAATTGACTCCCGGTTTTACCATTGTGACCGGATTAGGAGGAGAGTAGATGAATTTTAAACTTTCAAAAGAACTGGAGATGCTGAAAAAAGCGGTGCGTGAATTTGCCGCCAAAAAGATTGTTCCCCATGCCGACCAGTGGGACCAAGAGCATTATTTCCCCTATAAAGAGGCCATAAAACCAATGGGACAGCTCGGTTTTTTCGGCACGGTCATTCCGGAAGCTTACGGCGGCGAAGACATGGGCTGGCTGGCGGCCATGATCGTAACCGAGGAGATCGCCAGAGCCTCAAGCTCTCTCAGGGTTCAAGTTAACATGCAGACCCTGGGAACGGCATTTACCATTTACAAATACGGCAGTGAAGCGCTCAGAAAAAAATATATCCCCAAACTGGTGAGTGCCGACCTTTTGGGCGGATTTGCGATTACAGAGCCGGATTCCGGCTCGGATATAATGGCCATATCGTCAACCGCCGAAGACAAAGGGGATCACTGGCTTCTGAACGGTTCCAAAACCTGGATTTCCAATGCCGATGTAGCCGATGTCATGATTTATTATGCCTATACGGACCGCGATAAAGAATCCAAGGGGCTTTCGGTCTTTGTTTTGGAGTTAAAGAATTTTAACGGCATAAAAACCTCACGGCTGGAAAAGCTGGGATCGCACTCCTCACCCACAGGAGAAATTTTCCTTACGGATACAAAAGTGCCCAAGGAAAATATTGTGGGCCAGGCCGGTGACGGCGTAAGGATCGTTTTCGAATCTTTAAATCAAACCCGCCTTTCAGCCGCTGCCGGCGCCGTGGGCGTTGCCCGGGCATGTTATGATGTGGCTCTCAAGTATTGCAGCCAGCGCAAACAGTTCGGAAAGCCGATCGGCGAATTTCAAATGAACCAGGATATGATCGCCCAAATGGCAACCGAAATTGAAGCGGCACGTCTTTTGGTTTACAAAGCGGCCTGGGAAAAGGACCAGGGGCACCTGAACAACGGGCTTCAAGTCGCCCAGGCCAAGTATTTTTCAGGGGAAACTGTCACCAGATGCGCCAACTATGCCATGCGGATTATGGGCGCATACGGATATTCGACGGAATACCCGCTTGCGCGCTTTTACCGTGATACGCCGACTTACACCATGGTGGAAGGGTCGGCCAATATCTGCAAATGGATCATCGCCCGGGACCAGCTTGGTATCCGCAAAGCAAATCGCTGACTCGGAAACAGCATGAACTGCACAGCGAATGCATTCCCCGTCCGCCTCCGGTGGACTGCAGGGATCTTAAAACATTCAGACAATACTTTTTTTTCTGCCAACTTGATAGTTTTTAACGAAATATTAATAGCTTAGCACCCAGTTTCAGTTCAGCAGATTGATACCATCGTAAACTACTTGACAGAATCATCACTTAAAAGTATTTTGCCTTTAATGATCTGCAAATCGATTCAATTTTGAAGCTCTCGAGGGATGCACTTGCTATTGCACTTCAAGTTAATACTCGCTGGAGAAAATTTATGAGGAAAAATACAGTTATATTGGTTGTGATTATAGCTGTTTTCGCCATGGTGCATCTAATTTTAGCTGTTGATATCAGTGCTGCTCAAACGAATGCCGAGAAGGGCAGCAACGCTAATAAAAGTAGTAATATCGATGAGGTAGATGATGTTGGAGCCGTAATTTACGCCTGGGCAAATGCCTGGAAAAACAAGGACACTAAAAATTACCTGTCTTTCTACAGTCCGTCATTCCAATCAAAAGATCTCAATTACCCAAATTGGATAAAAAGGAAAACAAAGCTTTTTCAAAGAACAGGTGCTATTTCTTTAGAAATATTTTATCTCTCTGTTTTTATTAAAAATAACTATGCTCACGTCAGTTTTATTCAAAAATATAAAGATACCTACCATTCGGATGTTGGCGAAAAAAATATGGTTCTGGTTAATTCGCAGGACACCTGGAAAATTACCTCAGAAGAATGGAAACCTTTAGCCGTCGAGAACCCCTAATAGGAAAAGCAAGATTCTGAACCTCTGAACCCCTTGGCACGGCGTAGCTTCAGCGAAGACTGCTGAACCTCTGAACGGTTACCCCTTTTTATACATCACCTTTCTACTCTCCCGAATTTCTCACACCCTAACAATATAAAACATCATAAAAACCAGAAGTACTTGACTTAAGTCAAAGATCACATCGAAAAATAGTGCGAGAAATAGAAAAAACACGGGGATGGATCTTTTTGCAAGAAACAAAAAAACATAAGAATGACAATAAGTTCCTTGAGACGAAAAAGGAAAAGAATCAACCCGTCCCATGGGGCAAACGAAACTGGGTGCAGCTGGGCGTATTCCTTGCAACCATCGGAATCGGGATCCAGTTTTTTATCTATGTTCATCAGTCATCCGGCGATGGTGTTATCATCGTACCGAGACCTCCGGGTGTTGAGGGTTTTCTTCCTATTGGAGCTCTGATGGGCTGGAAACTGTTTTTGCAGACAGGCATGTGGGATCCTGTTCATCCAGCCGCAATGGTTATTTTTGGCTTTGCGTGCTTGCTTTCAATTGCGCTGCGAAAATCGTTTTGCGGATGGTTTTGTCCGGTAGGAACCCTGTCAGAATGGTTGTGGAAGTTTGGAGACCGTTTTTTCGGGAAAAATTATCAACTTCCAGCCTGGATGGATTTTCCTTTACGGGCTTTAAAATACCTGCTTTTGGGATTTTTTGTATGGGCCGTCTTTTCAATGGAAAGCCTCTCTATTTTATCGTTTCTCCAAAGTCCTTATTATAAAATATCCGATGTAAAAATGCTCCATTTCTTTACCCGCATGTCAACATTGGCAATGGTGGTTTTAATTCTCCTCGGACTTGCATCTATTATCATTCGAAATTTCTGGTGCAGGTACCTGTGTCCTTACGGAGCGCTGCTGGGATTGCTGGCAATATTCAGCCCTACCCGCATTCAAAGGTCTCCTGAAAACTGTATAAGCTGCAGGCGCTGTTCCCAAATTTGCCCCTATCATTTGCCCGTTGACGAAAAACTGGGCATCATCAGTCCCGAATGCAATGGATGCATGGACTGTACGGCCGTCTGCCCGGCGGACAATGCACTGGAGTTAAAAACCAAAGGGACCGGCAAATATGTTTGGAACACAGCCAAAATGAGCATTGTTATTATCGGATTATTTGCAGGGCTGGTGTTTACAGCCCGAATGACCGGGCACTGGCAAAGCTCGGTAACAGCACAGGAATTTAGAATTCGACTGCAGACTATCGATTCACCCGGAGTTTCCCATCCAGCCGTACGTTTCAGGTAGCTCACCGGTTATAGCAATCTATGATTGAGACAAGTCAGGTGAGAAAAAACCGGGTTAAGGAGTAACAAAAAAGAGATGAAAATAAAGATTCTTCTATAAAATGCCGATAAGCATTTTATGTTATAAATTTTGATAATTTGCTGAAGGGCAAATCTTCCGAAAGGTTGGGACGCAAAACCACCGGTCTAAAGCCGCTTTGAGACGGACAGGACAGCGGGGTTGCCAGGCGGTTTTATTCGGATGCCCATCTTTCTGTCAAAGGTGGGTATTTTGTTTTGCGACTATTTTGAGGGCTGCTGATCCATAAAAAAAGATAGCCGGAACTGTGGATTAAGATAATGTCGGTATGTGCTAAAAAATATAAAAATATATCCGATGCTGAAGAGGAAAAGTTCAGAAAAGAACTTATCCTCAAATATGCTCCCCTTGTAAAACAAATAGCTGAAAGGATGGCAATTAGGCTACCCCCCCATATATGCAAAGAAGAGCTGATCGGCCCGGGAACCATGGGATTATATGATGCCCTGGACAAGTTCGATCAAAATAAAGGGGCTAAATTTCGAACATATGCAAAAAGCAGGATAAGAGGAGCTATATTAGATGAACTGCGAAAAATGGATTGGGTTTCCGAGTCTGTCAGGAGAGATATTCGAAAAATTGAAAATGCTATAAGAACACTTGAGTCGAGGCTTGGAAGGGAAGCGGAGGATTTCGAGATTGCCCAAAAGATAGGTACCAATATTGAATCATATCATAGAATGACCTGTAGAGTGCGGGGAGCAGACCTTTTAAGCCTTGATGAAATTATGCCCGACGGCTTTACTACAAAGCTGTCTAAGCAGGCCTCAGATGCACCCTCCCCTTTTAATGAATTAAAAAAAAAGGAATTGAAAGGCATTATATCCAAGGGTCTTTCAAAGCTTAAAGAAAAAGAACAGCTGGTTATGTCGCTATACTATTATGAGGAGCTGACCTTAAAAGAGATAGCCAAAGTGCTGGATCTAACAGAGTCAAGGATATCTCAAATTCATTCACAGGCAATAATAAAATTAAGAGTAAAGCTTAAATCCTATTACGAAAAACAGGGTTAGTTCAGGATCTGGCTGAGAAACAGTTTGGTCCGCTCGTGCTGGGGATTTTCAAAAAATTCTTCCGGCGCATTCTCTTCGACAATCTGACCGAAGTCCATAAAAAGCACCCTGTGGGCCACACTTTTGGCAAAGCCCATCTCGTGGGAAACCACAATCATGGTCATGCCTTCGCGTGCCAGATCGATCATAACGTCCAGCACTTCTTTGATCATTTCCGGATCAAGAGCCGAAGTGGGTTCATCAAAGAGCATCACTTTCGGATGCATGCAGAGGCTGCGGGCAATGGCGACACGCTGCTGCTGCCCCCCTGAAAGCTGTCCCGGATATTTTTGGGCCTGCTCGGCGATGTGCACCTTTTCCAGAAAATACATGGCGGTTTCTTCGGCTTCTTTTTTAGGTACCTTGCGGACCCATATGGGACCCAGGGCCAGGTTTTCGACAATGGTAAGATGAGGGAAGAGATTGAAGTGCTGAAAAACCATGCCGACTTCGGTGCGGATTTTCTCGATATGCTTGATGTTATCGATCAGTTCAATACCGTCGACGATAATCCGGCCGCGTTGATGTTCTTCCAGACGGTTAATGCAGCGAATCAGGGTGGATTTCCCGGATCCTGAAGGACCGCAGATAACGATCCGCTCCTGTTTCCGCACAATAAGATTTATATCTTTCAATACATGGAAATCACCGAACCACTTGTGCATATTTATGATTTCGATGATAATGTCGTCATCATCCACGGTAGCTGATTTTTCAATCTGTTCTTCGTTCATAGTATCAAGCTTGATAATTCGTAAAAAGTCGAATTCATCTCGTTTTAGGTTTTAGGTTATTGTTTCAGGTTTTTTGTAAATACTTAAAACTTAAAACCTAAA